>DATNNU010000168.1:0-4074 GCA_035601675.1 Steroidobacteraceae bacterium
TAAATTCCTGGCTGAGCCGGTGCGACAGGCGTTGTCAGCGGGCACGCCACCGACGCTGGGCCGGCGGGCGCTGATGATACGACCGCCCGGCGGCGCCGAACATCTGGTCGAGCTGTCGGCCTCGCCGATACACACCGAGAACGGCGAGACCATCGGTGCCGTGGTGCTGCTGCACGACGTCACCGAGACGCGCGGCATGGCGCGGCAGATGTCGTATCAGGCTACGCACGATGCGCTCACCGGGCTGGTCAATCGACGCGAATTCGAGCGCCGGCTGCAGGAGGCGGTGGACACGGCACACCGCGGCGATGGTGCGCACGTGCTGTGCTATCTCGACCTGGATCGTTTCAAGACCATCAACGATACCAGCGGCCACGTCGCCGGCGACGCCATGCTGCGCGACTGCGCCAAGATCCTGCGCGACGCGGTGCGCGACTCGGACACGGTGGCTCGCGTCGGCGGCGATGAATTCGGCATGCTGCTGGTGGGCTGTCCGCTTGAAAAGGCGCGGCAGATCGCCGATGACGTCTGCCGGGCCGTGAACGAATTCCGTTTCGTGTGGAAGGACAAGATCTTTAACGTCGGCGTGAGTATCGGCCTGGTCGAGATCGCGCGTGACAGCGGCACCATGGAAGAATCCCTCGCAGCGGCCGATTCAGCCTGCTACGTCGCCAAGCGTCAGGGCGGCCACGTTTCCGTGTACTCGGCACGCGACGAGATCTTTGCGCGCCAGAACGGCGAGATCCAGTGGCTGCAGACCCTGCAGGTGGCGCTGCGCGACAGCCGCTTCGAACTTTATTGCCAGCCGATCGTTGCCGCATTCGCTGCCAACGATGAAGGCCCGGCGATGGAAGTGCTGGTACGGCTGCGCGATGACTCGGGACAGCACATTTCACCGATCGAATTCGTACGTGCCGCCGAGCGTTACCGGCTGATGGTGCTGGTGGATCGATGGGTGGTGCAGACGACGCTGACGGCGATGGGACGCGGCGCCATTGCGCTCGCCCCGAAGCGCAGCGTGGCGATCAACATCTCCGGCCAGACGCTGCAGGACAGCCAGTTTCTCGAGTTCGTGGTCGAGTGCTTCGATTCCACCGGCGCCAATCCAGCGCAGGTATGCTTCGAGATCGCCGAAAACGCCGTGGTCGGAAATCTCGAGCAGGCGCGGCGTTTTGTCGGCGTACTGCATGGCATGGGCTGTCGCTTCGCGCTCGATGACTTCGGCAGTGGCCTGGGCTCGTTTGCCAACCTCAAGAATCTCGCGGTCGACTACCTGAAGATCGACGGCTCGTTCTTCAAGAATCTGGCCCGCGATACCGTCAATCAGGCAATGGTGACGGCGATGATTCGCCTGGCGCGCAGTCTGAATTTCAAGGTGATCGCCGAGCAGGTTGAAGACGCCAGCGCGCTCGAGGCGGCGCGACGCATGGGCGTGGACTACCTGCAGGGCTATGCGATCGGGCGGCCCGAAAAGCTCGCCATGGCCGCCTAGCTGGCGCTAATCGGCCGGCAGCGCGAACAGCTCGTTCGCGCGCACGAACGACAGCATGGAAGACTCGGTCAGCTTCATCTGCGAGCGATGATCGCGTAGCGCCGCGAGCTTGTGCGCGCGCTCGTCAGCGCTCAGCGGCAGGCGCTGCCAATGCAGTGCCGCAGCGATTGCCGGCGGCGCCAACGACAACTGCGGTTGGTAGCCGCGCGGCTGCGGCCAGTGCGGCGCGTGCACGATCCAGTAGCGCAGTTTGTCGAGCTCACCGCGCCGCTCCAGCAAGCGGCGCGCGAGCGCGCCGCTGGCGTTGTGATCGGGGTGGCGGTCCTGCGGTGCCGCGGCCAGCACCAGCGTCGGCTGAAACTGGTCGAGCACGTGCTCCAGGTCACGCTCGAGGTTGCTGCCGACATAAGCGGCGTACGGACTGAGCGCCTGCGGATAGGGCACAGCGCTCAGGCCGGTGGAGTTGGAACGATAGCTGCGCTGGTAGTAGTCGCTCATCAGCGGCGCCACGCCGCGGTCCGGATAGCCGAGGAAATATTGCTGCAAGCGCGGCACGCCTAGTTCGGTGGCCGCGGCAGCCGCCTCGGCCAGCCGCTGCGCGCCGAGCCGCCGCAGATCCGATTGCCGGGGCCACAGCGAGTGCTCGACCAGCATGGCATCGAGCGCAAAGGCGTCGCCGGCCGTAATCCACACCACCGCCGTGGCAGCACCGTTGCTACGGGCGCGCTGCAGGATGCCGGCGCAGCACAGGCTCTCGTCATCGGGATGCGGGGCGACGACGAGCACGCGATCCTGCGGTCCCGGTGCGCGCATCAGCGGCAGCGTCGGCTGCGCCCAGGCTGCTTGCTGCGGCACGGTCAGTGCGACCAGGGCCATCAGCGCTGCGAGCGCGGGCAGCGCATTTGACGCCAGCGGCATCGCGGCCCGCACCGCTCGCTTACAGCAGCGGGACCAGCAGCAGCGCGACGATATTGATGATCTTGATCAGCGGGTTGATCGCAGGGCCGGCGGTATCCTTGTAGGGGTCGCCGACCGTATCGCCGGTTACCGCGGCCTTGTGGGCGTCGGAGCCTTTACCGCCGAAGTGGCCTTCTTCAATGTACTTCTTGGCGTTGTCCCAGGCGCCGCCGCCGGTGCACATCGAGATCGCGACGAACAACCCGGTGACGATGGTGCCGATCAGCAGGCCGCCGAGCGCGCGGATACCGGCGCCAGGGCCCATCAGCGCGTTCATGCCGAAGGCGACGATCACCGGTACCAGGATCGGCAACAGCGACGGGATGATCATCTCCCTGATCGCCGCGCGCGTCAGCAGATCGACCGCGCGCGAATAGTCGGGCTTGGCAGTGCCTTGCATGATGCCTGCGATCTCGCGGAACTGGCGTCGCACCTCGGTGACTACCGAGCCGGCGGCGCGTCCCACGGCCTCCATCGCCATGGCGCCAAAAAGATAAGGCACCAGGCCGCCGAGGAACAGGCCGATGATCACCGCCGGGTCGGACAGCGAGAAGCCGACCATCGCGCGGCCGGTCGCCTCCAGACGGCTTTCCAGGTTGTGAGTGTAGTCGGCGAACAGCACCAGCGCCGCCAGACCCGCCGAGCCGATCGCATAGCCCTTGGTGACCGCTTTGGTGGTGTTGCCGACCGCGTCGAGCGGATCGGTGATGTTGCGGATCGCTTTCGGCAGATCGGCCATCTCGGCGATACCGCCGGCGTTATCGGTAATCGGGCCATAGGCATCGAGCGCGACTACCATGCCGGTCATTGACAGCATGGCCGTGGCCGCCACCGCGATGCCGTAGATGCCGGCCAGATCGGACGCGCCCCAGATGGCCAGGCACACCGCGAGCACCGGCAGTGCCGTGGATTTCATGCTGACGCCTAAGCCCGCGATGATATTGGTGGCGTGTCCGGTCTGCGAGGCGGATGCGACACCGCGCACTGGACCATATTCGGTCGCGGTGTAGTACTCAGTGATGATGATCATCGCCGCCGTGAGCGCCAGTCCGATCAGCGTGCAGCCGAACAGCGCGTTGAACTGCCCGGGCAGCAGCGACTTGGTGATAAACCAGAACAGCACGGCGGAGATCAGGCCGGAGACGACCACGCCCTTGTACAGCGCCGACATGATCTTGGCACCGGCGCCGACCTTGACGAAGTAGGTGCCGATGATCGACGAAATGATCGATGCCGCGCCCAGGGCCAGCGGATAGACCAGCACCGCGGGGCCGGCGTCCTTGAGCAGCAACCCGCCGAGCAGCATCGTAGCCACGATGGTGACGGCATAGGTCTCGAACAGATCCGCCGCCATGCCGGCGCAGTCGCCGACGTTGTCGCCCACGTTGTCAGCGATCGTCGCCGGGTTGCGGGGGTCGTCCTCGGGGATCCCGGCCTCGACCTTGCCGACCAGGTCGGCGCCGACGTCCGCGGCCTTGGTGAAGATGCCGCCACCGACACGCATGAACATCGCCAGCAAGGCACCGCCGAACCCGAAGCCTTCGAGCACGGTCGGGGCATTCGAGTTGTAGGCGAGCAGCACGACGCTGGCACCGAACAGGCCCAGGCCGACGGTCAGCAGGCCG
>DATNNU010000169.1:0-2414 GCA_035601675.1 Steroidobacteraceae bacterium
TCGGCGTAGCCGATCCAGGCGCTGCGCGGGTGCTCGTGGCCCAGCACTCCGAGCCGCTCCCAGTCCTCGATATCAGATGCGATCATCGCCCGCGCGGCGATCGGCGCCAGGCCGAGCGAGTGGCCACAGAAATACAGCAGCGGCCGGCCATCGGCGCCGCGCGGCAGCGCGAAGCGCGAGCGCAACGGTGCCAGCACATCGGCCGCGTCCTGCGCGCGCGCCCACTCGAGCCTGGCGTCAAGCGACGTGGGCCTGGCAGCGCCGGCCCCGGGACCATGATCGCAGGCGGCCTCCGGGCTCATGCGGTACGCATTGGATAGAGTACCGGCCGCGACGGTACCGCGTCCCCGGCGATGGCCGGGGATTGCAGTGACAGGAAGTACCAGCCGTCGCTGACGAGGTCGGGGATAAAGGCGAGCTCGGTGATCGTGCTCTTGGGCCGCCGTGCCTCGAGCATGGAGCTGCTGGCGCGCGGCAGGCCGAAGAAAACGCGGTGCGTGGTCAGTTCGCCGCCATCGCTGCTGCGATCGGCCGACGGCACATCGAGCACCAGGTGCTCGATGCCGCTTGCGACCAGCCAGGTGGCCGCCTCGAGCGACAGGAACGGCGCCGCGGCGGCGCGCTGTTCGACGAACTTGTCGCGCTCGTTCGGCAGCGTGCGAATGACCGCGGCGCGCGCCTTAAGACGCGGCTCCAGAGCCCTCGGCCAGGCGCGTTCGATGGCGCCGCGGGTGATCAACAGATCATCCGGGCGCGGCGGCGGCGAGCTGCCTTCGTTGCTGTCGCCGGCAATTTCGGGTTCGACGCTGAGCAGCGCGGCAATCAGCAGGTGCCGCGGAATGACGCCCTGCACGTCGACGCGCTCCGCAGTCAGGTGGCCCACGCCCTCGGTGTGGGTGCCGTTGGCATGCGGCGTCAGCGTCAGCACGCTGCAGTTACAACTCGCACCGTGATCGACGCGGCCGGTGAAATTGCCGATCGTCATGGGCTGGCTGCTGGCGGCTGAGGCGCCGAAGCAGCGTAGCTGCGGACCGACGAATTCGAGCAGGCGCGCAAGGCTGGCGCCCGCCGCCAGATCGGCCAGCAGCGTTACTCCGTCGATGTGCAGTTGCGCCCACTGCGCACGCTCATTGCGAGCCATGTGCGCCCGCCGCTGGTAGCGGCGGTTCCATGACAGTATGGCAGTGCTTGCAGGTGCGCAGCGACAGGCTGCCGAAGAAACGATCGAACACTGGCGGAAACTGTGTCTCGATATCGGTCAGCGGAAAGAAATCCTGGTACAGCAGGTGCTCACAGCGCTCGCAGTACCACTGCAGGCCGTCGAGCTCGTCGGGACGGCGCCGGCGCTCGATGACCAGACCGACCGAGTTGGCGAAGCGTTGCGGGGAGTGCGGCACGTGCGCCGGCAGCAGCAGAATATCGCCGGCCCGAATCGGCACATCGACGATGCGAGCATCCTCGACGACGCGCAGCACCATCTCGCCCTCGAGCTGGTAGAAGAACTCCTCCGCCGGATCGACATGAAAATCCTTGCGCGCGTTCGGACCACCGACCACCATGATGACGAACTCGCCATCCTGGTAGACCAGCTTGTTGCCGACCGGCGGCCGCAGCAGATGACGATTGGCCTCTATCCATTGATTGATATTGATGGGAATGAGTGCACGCATGTCGATGATTTCCGACAATATCCAAACGCCGACTGGTTCGCGTATGGTAAGCGTATTGCCCGAAGGTGGCGACTGCGGAGCGCGAGCGAGATGAACCACATGCTGTGCGCCAGGAGCTGGCGCAACCTCGCGCTGATCGCGACGCTGGCGCTGAGTGTGTCGGCATGTGCGATGCATTGGCCGTGGAAGCGACAGCCGGTGCCCCCGCCGCAGCCGGTGCATCAGGTTACGATCGTGCCGGATGCGCCCGATGCGGCCACAGCGATCGCGCAGTATTGGGACCGCAATACGCTGCTGCTCGACCTTACCGGCGCGCGCGGCGAGGGCAGTGCGACCGTAACGCCGATCAAGGCGCTGGGCTGGCCGGTACGGCTGGAATTTCGCGTTCAGCCCGGAAGTATCGGCCGCCTGGAGGTAGTGGGAGCGCAGCGTGTGGTCTTTGCGGTCCCGTCGCAGGGCGCGCCGCTGCTGCTGCAGCTCGCTCCCAGCGCCTACCACACCGATACCGGACAGATCACACTTCGATGGAGCGTGGCTGCCGACTCGGCACACTGACCCGCGGGGCTTCCGGATCGTCCAGATTGACCGCGGTCAGCGCACCGCCCCAGACGCAACCGGTGTCGATCCCAAGCACGCCGCGTTCGCTGTGGAAGCCAAGCGCCGACCAGTGGCCGAATACGATGCGCTGTTCACGGCTGGCGCGGCCCGGTACCTTGAACCAGGGCAGCCAGGGCGCGGGCGCGG
>DATNNU010000170.1:0-4375 GCA_035601675.1 Steroidobacteraceae bacterium
TCGATTTCCTGGCCGCGGGTGTAGTTGATGCTCTGCTGCAGGGCGGTCGCCTGGCTCAGCGCAATGGCGCCCTCGATCGCCTGGCCGCCGCCGCCGCTAGCGGCGCCGATCAGAATGGCGGCCAGTAGCGCTGCCGTGGACGCCAGCGACATGCGGCTCTGCGCCAGGTAGCCGCGGGCGATGTGGCGCTGGACCACGTGGCCGGATTCGTGCGCCACCACGGCGGCGAGCTGCGACTCGTTATCGGTCAGCAGGATCAGCCCGCTGTTGATGCAGACGAAGCCGCCAAAGGTCGCGAAGGCGTTGATCACCGGTTCGCGCAGCACGGAATATGTAAAATTCTGGCCTTCGTCATGGGCCTGGGAGGCGAGCCGCATCCCCAGCTGCTGAAGGTAATCGGTGGCCTCGGGATCCTCGAGAATCAGGTTCTGATCGCGCAGCTCGCGCATCGCCATGCGGCCGACCTGGTACTCGTCGGTCTTGCTGATCATCGCGTTGGCAGGCCCGCCCAGGTCCGGCAGGTTGCTGCCGATCGAGACCGCGCTCGGGGTGAAGCTGGCGTTGGCGGCGGAGTCGGCAGCTGCGGCCCAGCCGGCCGTAACGGTCAACAGACAGCCGAGCAGGACAGCGTACGTGCGGCGCATAAGTTCTAGAGACATCAATATCTTGTACTGTACTGTGACCTCGCTGATGGCGCCAAGGTTCCGCGTCTGCCTGGTTCGGGAGCGCTACAGGGCCTCGGAGGCGAAATCCGCGAGCCGCGAGCGCTCGCCGCGCACCAGCGTGATATGTCCCGAGTACGGCCAGCCCTGGAATCGGTTGACCACATAGGTCAGGCCGCAGGTGGTCTCGGTCAGGTAGGGCGTGTCGATCTGGGCGATGTTACCGAGGCACACCAGCTTGCTGCCCGGTCCGGCGCGGGTCACCAGCGCCTTCATCTGCTTGGGCGTCAGGTTCTGCGCTTCATCGAGAATGATGAAGCGATTGAGGAAGGTGCGCCCGCGCATGAAGTTGAGCGAGCGGATCTTGATGCGATTGCGCAGCAGATCGTTGGTGGCCGCGCGGCCCCAGTTACCGCCCTCGTCACTGCGCGTGAGCACCTCCAGGTTGTCCATCAGCGCACCCATCCACGGCTCCATCTTTTCCTCTTCGGTGCCTGGCAGAAAGCCGATGTCTTCGCCGAGCGGAACGGTCACACGCGTCATGATGATCTCGACGAAACGATTGCGCTCCAGGGTCTGCGCCAGGCCCGCGGCCAGCGCCAGCAGGGTCTTGCCGCTGCCAGCCGGACCCAGCAGCGTGACGAAATCGATCTCCGGATCCATCAGCAGGTTAAGCGCGAAATTCTGCTCCCGGTTGCGCGCGATGATGCCCCAGACGCTGTGGCGTTCACTGCGAAAATCGCGTGCCAGCTCCAGCTTCCCGGACTCGCCATTGACGGCACGCA
This sequence comes from Steroidobacteraceae bacterium, assembly GCA_035601675.1. Lineage (GTDB taxonomy): Bacteria > Pseudomonadota > Gammaproteobacteria > Steroidobacterales > Steroidobacteraceae > FEN-1191. Next base: position 1,448 of record DATNNU010000170.1, read on the forward strand.
CGATGGCTTCGATGCCCTGCGAACTGGCTTCGTAGACGAACAGATTGGGTCGCCAGGAACTCGCCGCCGGACCGTTGACCTGGTAGTAGGTTCGATCGCCTTCCTTCCATGAGCGCATGTCCTTGCCGTGCCGCTCCCAGAAGTCCTCCGGCAAGGTCTCGACGCCGGTATAGAGCACATCGGCGTCTTCGATCGTCTTGTCGCTGTAGTAGTCCTCCGCATGCACGCCGACGATCGCCGCCTTGATGCGCAGGTTGATGTCCTTTGATACCAGCGCGACGCGCGCGCGCGGCTCCTGGCGCTGCAGCGACAGCGTCTGCCCGAGGATCAGGTTGTCGACGCCGACACCGGGCAGGCCGGCGGGCAGCCCACCCGACAGCTCGCGCGTCTGGAAGAACAGTCGCCCGGCTGGCGGCTTCTTGCCGTGGTTGCCGCTGTAGCTCGAGGGTATGACCAGACCGGTGTCGATCTGCTCCTTGGTGACGCCGCGCATCATGTCATCGAGAAAGCGGCTGACCTGGCGGGCGTTGCGCGATGCCTCCGACAGGCCTTTTTTATTCGCATCCAGCTCTTCGAGCACGACCATCGGCAGATAGATGTCGTGCTCCTCGAAGCGGAAGATCGCGGTCGGATCGTGCATCAATACGTTCGTGTCGAGCACGAACAGTCGGCGCGTGGCGGCTTTCACAACGCTTGTGCCGCTTCCAGGACTGCGAGCGCGTGGCCGTCGACCTTCAGCTTGCGCCATTCATTTCGGAGTATGCCCCGGGCATCGAGCAGAAAAGTGCTGCGCTCGACGCCGATGACTTTGCGTCCATACAAGTTCTTTTCGCGGATCACATCGAACAGATCGCAGACCAGACTATCAGCATCCGACAGCAACATGAACGGGAAACCCATCTGCGCACGGAACTTCTCGTGCGAAGCCAGGCTGTCGCGCGAGATACCCACGATGGTGGCGCCGGCGCGCTCGAAGCGCGGTGCCAGCCCCGCAAATTGCTGGCCCTCGAGCGTGCAACCCGGCGTGTTATCGCGCGGGTAGAAGTACAGCACCAGCTTGCGCCCGCGCGCGTGCGCGAGCTGCCAGCTGCCGCCGCCGCTAGACGGCAGCGAAAAGTCCGGTACCTGATTGCCGATCGTCACGGCCGGGCGAGACGTCGCCTTGCGTGCCGCGGGCTGAGGCGGCGCCGCCTTGCCCGGGGCCGGCTTGCTGCGTGCTGGCCTGCGAGCCGGCGTGGCGCGCTTTTTCCTTGCGGCGCTCATGACTTGACCGGCTCGAGAATCGCATCGAGATTGAGCGAGTCGCAGAAGTCCATAAATTCCTCGCGCAGCTGCGCGACGTGAAGTTTCCCGGGAACATTGATGACGATCTGCACCGCGAACATCGGTGCGCCGGTATGTGCCGCGGCGTAGCTGCGGGTTGACACTTCGCAGATGTCGATGCCGCGACTGGCGAAGAAGCCCGACAGACCGGCGACGATGCCGGTCTGGTCCAGGCTCACGATGTCCACCGAGTAAGGCAGCATGTCGGCGCGCGCCGCCCTGGGCTCGGTGCGCTTGACATGCACGCTCAGAGCGGCGGTCTCGGCCAGGCGCGCCAGCTCGGACTCGACGCGGGCGAGCGTGTGCCAGTTGCCGCTCACCAGCAGCAGCATCGCAAACTCCGAACCCAGTGCCGCCATCCGACTTTCAGCGATATTGCCGCCGCAGTCACTGATGACGCGGGTAAGCTCATGGACCATGCCGGTTCGGTCGTTGCCGATAGCGGAGACGGCGAGATGCTGCTTCATTGGATCCGAAGTCACGGTACTGGGCCGGCAGTGTACCGGGAGTCGCGGGGCTTGCGAACGTCGGCTTGCTTCTTGTCAGCCGGGGCCCGTAACATCGCCGGCCCCTTCGTTAATCGAGCAGGACGATATGTTCGCCGGCAGCATGGTCGCGATTGTGACGCCGATGCATGTGGATGGCAGCATCGACTGGCCTGCATGGGAACGGTTGCTCGCGATGCATCTGGAGGCCGGCACCAGCGGCATCGTCGTCGGCGGCACCACGGGTGAATCGGCGACCATTACCGATGCGGAACTGCTGGCATTGGTCGAGCACGCGCGGCCGCGGCTCAATGGGCGCGCGGCGCTGCTTGCCGGGGCCGGCAGCAGCAGTACCGCGGCCACCGTGGAGCGGGCGCAGCGCCTGTCGGACGCGGGAGTCGATGGCCTGCTGGTCGTCACGCCGGCTTACAACAAGCCGACACAGGAAGGCCTGTATCGGCATTTCGAGGCGGTTGCCGCCGCCGCCACCGTTCCCGTCGTGCTGTACAACGTGCCGTCGCGAACCGCGGTCGACCTGCTGCCTGAGACGGTGGCAAGGTTGTCGAAACTGTCGCGCGTGGTGGCTGTCAAAGAGGCGGTGGCTTCGTTGGAACGCGTGCGCGCGCTGGTGGAACTGACCGGCCCGCACTTCACGGTGCTGTCCGGCGATGATGCGAGTGCCGCACAGGCGATGCTGAACGGCGCGCGAGGAGTGATTTCAGTGACGGCGAATGTTAGCCCAAAGGCGATGGCGGAGTTGAGCGTGGCTGCGCTGCGCGGCGATCGCGCCGCGGCCGAGCATCTGGATGCGCCGCTGCGTGGGCTGCACGATGCGTTGTTCCTGGAGCCCAATCCGATACCGGTGAAGTGGGTCATGAGCGATCAGGGCTGGATCGAACGCGGCATCCGGCTGCCATTGACCGAGCTGTCCGAGCCGTTGCGGGCGCGCGTACGCGCCGCCCTTGATGCATCGCGGGGGCAACGGCCCCTGGCGCGGGCGAAGTCGGCGTGACGCGAGCAGCGTTACGCCCGCGCGCCGCGCTCGGCGCGCTGCTGATGTGCGCCATGATGTTGCCACTGTTGTCCGGCTGCACGCTGTTCAACCGCGTGTTTCATCGCG
>DATNNU010000171.1:0-4987 GCA_035601675.1 Steroidobacteraceae bacterium
CCGGCGCGCTCACTGGAGCGCTCACTGGAGCGCTGACTGGCCGATCGTGAGCCGTCTTTGGGGCCGAAGCCCGCCGCTGGTCGATCTCGAGCAGCAGCCGCGCCATGACTGCTGCCGGCGGCTCGAGTGCCGGCGCGGTGCCGGCCAGCGCCTCGGTCACCGAACGCAGCTCGCGCACCAGGGCACGCAATTCCGGATCGCCGCGCAGCGACACTTCGAACGCGTTGGTCTCCTGTGCGTCCAACGCGCCGAGTGCGTAGGCCGCAGCTTGTTCCTGCAAGCCTTCGTCGATCACAGCGCACCTCCGAGCTGCTCACGCAGACGTAGCATGCCGCGCCGGATGCGCGCCTTGATGGTGCCCAGCGGCTGCTGCAGCCGCGTTGCGATATCGCTCTGGCTCAGTCCGGTAAAGAACGCCAGCTCGATCGCCATGCGCTGCTCCGCCGGCAGCTCCTTCATGGCGTCGCGCAGCAATTCAGCCCGCTCGCGGCCGTGCACGATCTCATTCGCCGAAGGGTAGGACGTGACGCCGGAATCCTCGGCCAGGATCGCGGCTTCCTCGATCAGGCGCAGCCGTCGCGTGCGTGCGCGCAGCCGGTCGAGGGCCTTGTTGCGCGTGACTGTGACGGCCCAGCTGGAGAGCGTACCAAGTTGTGGGTCGTAGTCGCCGGACTTATTCCAGATTACCAGCATGACTTCCTGCAATACGTCCTCGGCTTCCTTGCGCTCGCCGAGGATCCTTGCGGCCACCGAGAACAGCAGCGGCGAATAGCGATCGTAGAAACCAACGAACGCCGCACGTTCGCCGCCGCGAATCCGTTCGATCAGTGCCGCGTCCTGGTTTTGTTCCGCCACGTTCCCGTCCGCGCCCGCCATCATGGCCGGCGATTGCGCTGATCGCGGCCAAAGCCGCGGGAGCCGCGCGAGCGCTCCTGGGTAAGTACGACCTTTCATTCATAACAGACCGCCATCGCAGTAACAAGTCGCATTCAGTACTGGAATAACGATCCCCGAGTCCTGGCGGATGCCTTGGGCGCAGCGGCCGGGTGTGCGGCCGGCGCCGGGATGCATCCGGCAAGCTGCGGCAGACGATATATGCCACGATAGTGCTCAAGGCTGGGCGGAAATAACTACAATTCCATGGAAACGATTGCCATCATCGGTACCGGCATCTCCGGTCTCGGCTGTGCGCATTTTTTGCAGCATCGCTACCAGCTCACCTTGTACGAAAGAAGCGACTACGTCGGCGGTCATTCCAATACCGTCAATGTCGAAGACGATGGCGGCCCGGTATCGATCGACACCGGATTCATGACCTACAACGAGGTCACCTATCCGAACCTGAGCCGCCTGTTTCGCGAACTCGGCGTGGCCTCCCGCTCGAGCTCGATGTCGTTCAGCGTGCAGCACCTGCCCGGCAAGCTCGAATTCTGCGGCTCGAGCCTGAATCATCTGTTCGGGCAACGGCGCAATCTGTTCAAGCCGGAGTTCTGGAAGATGCTGCTGCAGATCCAGCGCTTCAACCAGGAAGCCGCAGCGGCCATCGAGTCGTCGGAGCAACAGGCCCTGAGCCTGGGCGAGTATGTAAGCGAGCGTAACTACGGCGACCAGTTCCTGAACTACTACCTGCTGCCGATGAGCTGCGCCGTCTGGTCCTCGCCGCCTGAGCGCATGCTGCAGTTTCCGGCGATGACGCTGCTGCGCTTCTTCCACAATCACGGTTTCCTCGGACTGCATACCCAACATCCCTGGCGCACCGTGCTGGGCGGTGCCAGGACGTACGTCGACAGGCTCATCGCTCCCTTTCGCGACCGGATATGGCTTAAGCGTGGCGCCGTTGCCGTGCGGCGCGATTGCGGTCAGGTGCAGGTCACCGATGAATCGGGTCACACGGCGCGCTACGATCACGCGATTCTGGCCTGCCACGCGGATCAGGCGCTGCGGATGCTGAGCGACGCCGATGGCGAGGAGCACGCCGTACTCGGGCAGTTCAAATACCAGCCCAATACCGCGCTGCTGCACACCGATGCGCAGGTGATGCCGCGCACCGCCCGCTGCTGGTCATCATGGAACTACCGCGTCAACTACGATGACGAGGGCCGCATGGCGCCTTCGACCATCTACTGGATAAATCGCCTGCAGGGTATCAATACTTCGCGCAACTATTTTGTGTCGATCAACGGCGAGGACATGCTGCAGCCGCAGAACCTGGTGCAGCGCATTTACTACGAGCATCCGTTGTTCGACGACGGCGCCATTGTTGCGCAGCAGCGATTGCCGGGGCTCAATGAGCGACGTACTGGCGTGTACCTGTGCGGCAGCTATTTCCGCTATGGTTTCCATGAAGACGCGCTCAGCTCGGCGCTGCAGCTGAGCCGACTGTTGGTGGAGGACGCATGGGCCTGAATTCCTGCCTGTATGAATGCGTGATCATTCACCGGCGGCTGCGGCCGAAGCCCTACGCGTTCGAGCATCGCATGATGATGCTGTACGCCGATCTCGATGAGCTCGATACCATCGACCGCAGCACCCGACTGCTGAGCCGGGAGCGACGCAATCTGTACAGCTTTCGCGATGCTGATTATTTCCCCACCGGCGCCGACGGCGGACTCAAATCCCGGGTGACCGCCTTCCTGCGCGAACGCGGATTCGACCTCACCGCCGCAGCCCGCATCCGGCTGCTGACGCTGCCGCGAATCCTTGGCTATATCTTCAATCCGATTTCGATCTATTTCTGCTCCGACGACCAGGACGCGCCGCTGTGTGCGATCGCCGAGGTCGGCAACACCTTTCGCGAGAGCAAGCTGTTCGTGCTGCCCAGGCAAGCGGCGCAGCCGCAATCCGAGCGGACACGATATCGCCTGCGGGTACCCAAGCATTACTACGTGTCGCCATTCTCCGATCTCGATATCTGCTTCGACTTCGACTTTCGCTTGCCCGGCCAGACCCTGCAGCTGCATATCGAGGATTGGGACGCGACCGGCAAGCTGCTCGACAGCCATCTGCGTGGCGCTCGAGTGCCGCTATCCGACTATCAGCTGCTGCGTTTCGCCGTCAAATTTCCCGCGCTGACGCTGACAGTGATCGGCTTGATCCATTGGCACGCGTTAAGGCTCGCCATCAGGCGCGTTCACTGGCATCGCAAGGCCGATCGCCCCGACCTGCAGCGTGAAGTACTGCATCCGGCGCCCTCGCGTGCCGTCGGGACCGCCGTGCAGGCGGCACGAGGTGGCAGCCATGTCACCTGATCTGCAGGCAGCAGCGGGTGCGGGACGCGGCACGCACCAAGTCAGCTCGCGATCCGCGAGCGCAATGCGGCCGATGAGCATCGATAATCTCATCGCCAGGGGCCTGCTGCCCGACTGGCTGATCCGACAGGGCATCCGCCGCCTGCTGCGTGCCCGGTTGCGCGACGAGAGTCGCGGCACTGCGCAGGCGCGCGCGCGCGCCCAGCAAGCCTTCATCGAGGAACTCAAGGCGAGCCCGATCGCGATCGATACCGAGGCCGCCAATCAGCAGCACTACGAGCTACCGGCGCCGTTCTATCAGCTCTGCCTCGGCAGGCACCTGAAATACAGCAGCGGCTTGTGGGCCGAAGGCATCGCGACTCTCGATGCCGCCGAGGAGGCCATGCTGCGGCTGACCTGCGAGCGCGCTCGGATCGAGGACGGACAGCAGATCCTGGAACTCGGCTGCGGCTGGGGCTCGCTGTCGCTCTGGCTGGCCGAGCGCTATCCGCATGCGCGCATCACCGGCGTGTCGAATTCCGCGACCCAGCGCATCTATATCGAGGCCGAATGTGCCCGCCGGGGACTGAGCAATCTGCAGATCATCACCTGCGACATGAACCGTTTCGAAACCCCGGCACGCTATGATCGGGTGGTGTCGATCGAGATGTTCGAGCATATGAAAAACTACCAGCAGCTCATGGCGAACATCGCGCGCTGGCTCAGAAACGAAGGGCTGCTGTTCGTCCATATCTTCAGCCATCGCGAATTCGCCTATCACTTCGTGGCACGCAGCGAATCCGACTGGATGGCGCGATATTTCTTCACCGGCGGCATCATGCCCAGTGAGGATCTACTGCTGCACTTTCAGCGCGATTTGAAGTTGGCGGCACGCTGGCGGGTCGGGGGCGAACACTATCAGCGAACCGCCGAAGCCTGGCTCGCCAATCTCGATCGCAACGCGAGCCAGGTGCGGCCGGTGCTCGCAGCAACCTATGGCCCCGGCCAAGCGCAGCGCTGGTTCTCGTACTGGCGGGTATTCTTCATGGCTTGCGCCGAGCTCTGGGGCTACCACGGCGGCACCGAATGGCAGGTCTCGCACTATCTGTTTCGCAAGACCAGCTTGCCGGTGTGATGCGGACACTATCGTCGGCGAGCGCTCGCGGCTAGACTTACCGCGATTGCAGACGGAGTGACGGATGACTTGCTGCCATACCTCGCGGTGAGAATCGTGGGCAAACTGCCGCGCGGGCTGGTAACTGTGCTCCTACTGGGCGCCTTCGGCAGCGCCGGAGCCCACTCGCGGGCCGACAGCCACGACCCCTATCACCGATCTGCCTCCGCGTATGCCGCGGTGCTGGACGGGCAGCTGCTCTGGGGTAGCAATCTCGACGTGCGCCGCGAACCGGCGTCTCTGACCAAGCTGCTGACCGCGCTGGTCGTGCTCGACTCGGATTGGCAGCCCGATGCGCTGCTGAGCGTCAGCCACGACGCGGCCCACACCAAGCGGCCGCGGGTCGGCTTGCATACCGGGGAGAACCTACGGGCGGACGAGGCCTTGACGGCGATGCTGATGCACTCCGCCAATGATGCCTGCCTGCTACTGGTCGAGCACGCGGCCGGATCGCTCGATGCTTTTGCGGCGCGCATGAATGCCCGTGCCGCCCAGCTCGGCATGCAGGACTCGCACTTCGTGCATCCCTGCGGCTTCGACGCCGAGGGTCAGTATTCGACCGTCACCGACCTGCTGCGCCTGGCCA
>DATNNU010000172.1:0-7949 GCA_035601675.1 Steroidobacteraceae bacterium
CGCGCGCCACACGCTGTCCGGCATTGCCGTGCTACCGAGCACCACTTTCTGAGCGCGGCGAAAGATGCCCGCCTTTTCGGCGCCGATCTGATCGAGCGTAGCTCCCAGCCATTCACGATGATCCAGGCCTATCGAGCACACCACCGCGACATCGGCATCGATGATGTTGGCGGCATCGAGCCTGCCGCCCAGGCCGACCTCGAGCACCATCACGCCGACCGCCGCACGGCGGAACACCTCGAGCGCGGCCAGCGTGTTGTATTCGAAAAACGTCAGCGTGACGCCGGCACGCGCCGCCTCGATACGCTCGAAGGCCGCCAGCAGCGCCTCATCGCTCACCTGCACACCGTTGACCTGCACCCGCTCGTTGTAGCGCACCAGATGCGGCGAGGTGAACAGGCCGACGCTCTGGCCGCAGGACTGCAGTAGAGCCGCGAGCAGCGTCGCGGTCGAGCCTTTGCCGTTGGTGCCGGCGATGATCACCACCGGACAGCGCTTCTCGAGCAGGCCGAGGCGCACCGCCACCGCGCGCACGCGCTCGAGCGACAGATCGATGCTGAGGTTATGCGTGCCCTGCTGGTAGGCCAGCCATTGCTCGAGCGACCTGCTCAAGCGGCTGGCAGCGGTGGTCGCTTTTGCAGCAGACGCAGCAGTTGCGACAGCCGTTCGCGCATGTCGCGCCGATCGACGATCAGATCGAGGCCGCCGTGCTCGAGCAGGAACTCACTGCGCTGAAATCCTTCCGGCAGCGTCTCGCGCACGGTCTGCTGGATCACGCGCGGACCGGCGAATCCGATCAGCGCGCGCGGCTCGGCGATGTTGAGATCGCCCAGCATTGCCAGGCTCGCCGACACGCCGCCGGTGGTCGGGTCGGTCATCACCGAGATGAACGGCAGCCGCGCACGCGCCAGCCGCGCCAGCGCCGCGCTGGTCTTCGCCATCTGCATCAGTGACAGCAGCGCCTCCTGCATGCGCGCGCCGCCGGTGGCGGTGAAGCACACCAGCCCGCAGCGCTGCTCGATGCAGAAGTCCACCGAGCGCTTGAAACGCTCTCCGACCACCGAGCCCATCGAACCGCCGAGGAACTGGAATTCGAATGCGCACGCCACCACCGGCTCGCCGTAAAGCTGGCCGGCGAGCGCCACCAGCGCATCATTCTCACGCGTGGTCTTCTGCGCCTGCGCCAGGCGGTCGCGATAGCGCCGGCTATCCTTGAACTTCAGCGGGTCGTCCGGCATCACCCCGGCCCCTATCTCGCTGATCGGCTCCGGATCGAGCAACGCGCGCAGCCGCTCGCGCGCGCCAATGCGCATGTGGTGGCTGCATTTGGGGCAGACATTGAGATTGCGCTCGAGTTCGGCGCGATACAGCACCGCATCGCAGGCCGGGCACTTGATCCACAGGCCTTCAGGCACCGAGCGCGAGCGCCGTTCGGTCTTGATGCGCGAAGGTACGATCTTTTCGAACCAGGACATCGCGGTGAATCCTCGCGGCGGGCGCTACGGCCAGCCAAGAATCGAAGGCTCGATCATAGCCGAATCCGCCGGGAGCCCGAACTGCGCCGCGTAGTCGACCCGCCAAAGGTACAGCCCGTGGGCGGCCGCAGTCGCCTCACCGCTGCTGCGCGCACGCGACGCGAGCTGTTCGCGCGCGCGCTCGGGCGCGGCCCGCTGCTGGCCGATCGCCAGCAGCAGGCCGACGATATTGCGCACCATGTGGTGCAGGAACGCATTGGCGGTGACGTCGATGGCGATCCAGTCGCCGCTGCGGGCGACCCGTAACGAGCGCAGTTGCCGCACCGCGGAGTGCGCCTGGCACTCGGAGGAGCGAAAGGCGCTGAAGTCGTGTTCGCCGATCAGCCACTGTGCGCCCGCCTGCATCGCCTCGAGATCGAGTGGCTGGTGCACCACGAGCGCGCGCCCGTCCGCAAGCGCCGAGCGCGTGACGCGATTGAGGATCAGATAACGGTAGCTGCGTGCCAGCGCGCTGAAGCGAGCATGGAAATCTTCGGGCACGACCTGTGCCCAGCGCAGGCTGATATCGCGCGGCAGGTGGCTGTTGGCACCGAGCAGCCAGGCGCGCGGGCTGCGCGCCGCGTGGGTATCGAAGTGCACCACCTGCTGGCGTGCGTGCACGCCGGCATCGGTACGGCCGGCGCAGATCACGCCGATGGGCTCATCGGCGACGCGGCTCAGCGCCTGCTCGAGCGCCAGCTGCACGCTGGCGGCGTCACACTGCTGCTGCCAGCCGCAGTAGGCGCGGCCGTCGTATTCGATGCCGACCGCCAGGCGGCGGCGCATGGCTTACGCTGCCGCTCTGAAGCCTAGCCCGGCAGCGTATCCATCAGCCGGCGCGCTTCCTGCTTCTGCGACACCGAGCCTTCGCTCAGCACCTCCGCCAGGATGCTGCGCGCACCCTCCGGGTCGCCCATATCCATGTAGGCGCGCGCCAGGTCGAGCTTGGTGCCGACCTCGCTCATGGTCGCCGGCTCGAGTTCCGGCAGCGCCGGCTCTGCGGCCGCGAGCTTTTGCGTCTGAATGAAGGTGCCCTCGGTGACCGACGGCGTACCGACATCGAGATCGATGCCGTTGCCGATCGATTCCTCGCCCACACCGCCCACATCCAGGTCGAGCCCGCTGGGGTTGAGTGCGGACAGCTTTGAGGTGATCGAACCGGAGTCCAGGTCGATCGGCGGCTGCGGCGAGATCTGCGTAATCACCTGGGTCGGCGCATTGGCCTCGGCGGAGGGCAGATCCTTATCGCTGAGCTCCGGCATGCCGCTGGCGAAATCGGTATCGGTGAACAACCAGGTGCCGCTATCGCTCGGACCATCGCTGAGCGGCACCCGTTGGGTGGCATCGGTGTCGGTGCTTTCCGCGCGGGCACGCGCCAGCAGCTCGCGCGTATCCTCGTCCAGATTCGACAGCATGGTCGGCGCCTCGCCCACGCTGGTGATGCCGGTTTCATCGGCGATGCCCTCGAGCGCGCCCAAATCCAGCCCCAGGTCATCGAGCGCCAGCTCCGCGGTCTGCTCCGCAGGCGATATGCCGGTGCGCGCGGCCGCATCGATCTTTTCGCGGATGGTGGCATTCTCGCTGCCGCGCAGTTGTGGCTGCTCGACGGTCGGCGCCTCCGGATCCACCCCGGAGGTGCCCGCAAACCGCAGGATCGCGGTAGCTTCCTTGTCTGCGGCGGCTCCCGGCACGGCCGGCATTTCACGCGTCGGCGCGCCGGGCATTTCGCGCGTCGAGCCGGTGGAGTCATTGCCGCGCTCCGGATCATCCAGCACGAAGTCCACGCCGTCCTCGCCAACCTTGTTGACCTGGCCGGTGACATCGCCATCGCCCAGCGCCGCGCCGAGATCCAGATCCAGGCCGACGCCGACGTCCGCGCTGGCGCCGCCGACCGAGGGCTCGCCGAGCAGGTCGAAGTCGACCCGGTTCTGCCCGCCTTCAAGATTCAGATCGACGCCACCGCTGGCTGCCCCGGTCAGCGCGCCGACGTTGGCGAACAGCGGGTCATCGGGCGCGATCTGCCGGCCCATGATCACCATCTTTTCCCACTCGCCCGCCAGTGCCTGCGGGCGGCTGCCCGCCAGTTCGCGTCCGGTCTGCAGGAAGCGATCCTTGTTGCCCCAGACGAAGAACACCTCGAGCAGCTTCAGTTTCAGCTCGCGCCGATGGGGCTCGCGCGAGATCGCGATCTGCACCAAATCCGCGGCCTGATCGTACAGGCCATAGGCCATGTGGAAATCCGCCTCCGCGAGCGGATCGCCCTGATCGAGTGCCACCGGCCGCTCGCCGGTGATCGTGTCGTCGATGGCCACGTGCGGGCTGGTGGCCGAGACCAGACTCGAATCGGCAGGCTTGGTGTAGCTCGGCTGCTCATGCGCGCCGGTTTCCTCGACCCGGTAAGACATCTCGTCGGGCGAGGCGGGCAGCGTACGCACCGGCACGGTGTCGGCGGCGCGCAGCTCGGTTTCGGTCGCGGAGGTCTCCAACGACGGCTGCAAGCGTCCCAGCGAACGATCGAATTCATCTTCCTGGCGGGCGCGTACGAAGCGCAGCACCACCAGTATGATCAGCACGACCATCAGGCCCGCGGGCACGTACCAGTATTGCCCGATCAGATCGAGCAGCGAATGGCCCGATTCAGGGCTGGGCACGGCCGGCGCGCTCTTCGGCTTGGCCTCCGGCGGCGCCGGAGGGGCAGGCGTGACCGTCTCGCTGGGCGCAGCGGCGGGCGGCGCGGTGCTCGCCGGCGGCGTCGGCGCCGGGGCGCTCACGCTCGGGCTTGGGGCCGCCGGCGGCGGGGCGGCGGCCGGCGCCGGAGGCTTGGCGGCCGGCGCGGGCGCAGTGGGCGCCGGCGCATTAGTACTGGCGCTTTGCGCCGCCCGCGCCTGCAGCGCGGCCAGGTCGGCGTTACGCAGCTGCAGCAGACGCTGCGATTCGGCCAACTGGGTCTCGAGCTGCTGCACGCGCTGATTCAGCGCGGCAGTACTGGCCGCACTGGCCGCACTGGCCGCACTGGCGGGGCTGGAAACACCGGCAGCGGGGCTGGGACTGGGTGCGGCGGCGGCGGCGGCCGGCGTCTTTGCCGGCTCCTGCGGTGGCACCAGGTGCAACTGCCCGTTGGCGGCCGCGCCGTTACCGGCTCGGGCCTGGGTCGTCGCGGCGCCGTGAGCACCCGCCCAGGCCGCGTATTGGCGCCGGACCTCGGAGGATGCCTCGCCCGGACTGATGGCGTCGAGTTCCGTATCACCCGGCAGATCCAGCCGGCTGCCGGAGAGCAGCACATTCATATTGCCCTGGAAGGCGGCTGGATTGGCGCGATAGATCGCGACCAGTCCGCGATCACGCCTATGGCGGTCACCGCCCGGGTAGGCCTGCGAGGCCACCGCGGACAGCGTATCGCCGGGTCGTACCGTGTAGCGGCTGCCGGCGGCACGCGCGCTGCTGGCCCGGGTGGCGGGCGGGCCCGATGCGCTCTCGGGGCTAGCGCCAGGCGCCGCCGCGGCCACCGGTGCATTGTCAACCGCGCCGGGCGCGGCGACAGCGGCCGCAGGAGCCGCCGCGTGGCGCTCTACGCTACCGCTGCGGGTGGTGCTGCCGGCGCTGGGCGCGGCGACACTGGCCCGGCTCGGACCCTCGGCGCTGAACACCGGCGGATCCAGCAGCACCGTGTATTCGCGCACGACGTGCCCGCGCGCCCAATCGACCTCAACCAGCAGCGTCGCAAAGGGTTCGTTTGCGGCATTGGCCGAGTGCACGTGCAGCACATTGCGCCCATCGGCCGACTTCTCGGCCACGAAGCTCAACGGGCCCAGAAACGTCGGATAATCCAGCCCGCCGCGCGCAAATGACTGACGCTCGGCCAGGCTCGCCTTCAGACCGGCAAGGTCCTCGGAGCTGGCCCCGACCAGGTCGATTTGGGCATCGAGCGGCGCATTCAGCGACGATTTGAGATGGATATCTCCGAGGCCCAGGGCGAGCGAGGGGATCGGAGACAGCAATGCCACCATCACAGCGGTGCAAAAATTACGCTTGAACATCATGTCTCCCAGCGAACCTGGTTGCTGAGTAATCCTTATAAAACATATAGTTAATGCAAAGCCTAGGCCCGCACCTATTTGGGTTGCAATATAACTTATAAATACTCGCTAACCAAAATCTCGGCGATCTGCACGCTATTGGTGGCAGCACCCTTACGGATGTTGTCCGCAACGATCCACAGGTCAAGACCGCGCTCATGCGACATATCTTCCCGAATACGGCCAACATAAACCGTGTCGTGGTTCGCTGCTTCGGTAACGGCGGTGGGATAGCCGCCGGGCCTGCGCTCATCGATGACAGCCACGCCGGGGGCCTTTTCCAGCAGTGAGCGCGCCTGCGCGGCGCTGATCTTGCGCCGTGTCTCAATATGCACCGCCTCGGAATGGCCATAGAACACCGGTACCCGCACCGCGGTCGCATTCACCCGAATCGAGGGGTCTTCCATGATCTTCTGGGTTTCCCAGAACATCTTCATTTCCTCTTTGGTGTAGCCGTTGTCCTCGAAGCGGTCGATCTGCGGCACGCAATTGAAGGCGATCTGCTTCGCGATCAGCCGCGGCGCATCGATCGGCCGGCCGTTGAGCAGCACCGCGCTCTGCGATGCCAGTTCCTCGACCGCCTCCCGGCCGGCGCCCGATACCGATTGATAGGTGGCGATATTGATGCGCTCGATCCCGACCGCATCGTAGATCGGTTTGAGCGCGACCAGCAGCTGGATTGTAGAGCAGTTCGGATTGGCGATGATGCCGCGGGTGCGATAGCGGCTGATCGCGTGCGCGTTGACCTCCGGCACCACCAGCGGAATATCGTCCTGGTAGCGAAACTGCGCGGTGTTGTCGATCACGGTGCAGCCGGCGGCCGCGGCTTTTGGCGCATATTCAGCCGAGATCTCGCTGCCCGCCGAAAACAGCCCGATATCCGCGCGCGCGAAATCGAAGCTGGCCAGTTCCTCGACCGGCAGCTGCTTGCCCGCAAAGCGCACGCTCTTGCCGAGCGATCGATTGCTTGCCAGCGCATACAGCTGCGATACCGGAAACTTGCGCTCCTCAAGCACGCTGATCATGGTCTCGCCGACCAGGCCGGTCGCGCCGACCACCGCCACCCTGAAACCCTTGCTCATCGCTGCTCTAAGCTCCTGCCCGAGTGATGTCCGGCGTGATCGACACCACATCGGCATTCTGCGCGCGGTGGCGCAGGTAATGATCCATCAGCACGATCGCCAGCATCGCCTCGGCGATCGGCGTCGCGCGCAGGCCGACACACGGATCGTGGCGTCCGGTCGTCACCACCTCGACCGGGTTGCCGCGCACATCGATGCTACGGCCCGGCACCTGAATGCTCGAGGTCGGCTTCAGGCTCAGGTGCACCACGATCGGTTGCCCGGAGGATATGCCGCCAAGCGTGCCGCCGGCATGATTGGATGCGAATCCGGTGGGCGTGAGTTCATCCCGATGCTCGCTGCCGCGCTGGCCAACCACCGCGACGCCATCGCCGATCTCCACCGCCTTGACGGCGTTGATGCCCATCATCGCGGCGGCGATATCGGCATCGAGCTTGTCGAATACCGGCTCGCCGAGCCCGGGCGGCAGCCCTTCCGCGCATACCGTGACGCGCGCGCCGATCGAATCCCCGGCGGCGCGTATGTCCCAGATCAGCTGCTCGAGCTCGGGCAATCGCTGCGGGTCGGGGCAGAAGAACGGGTTGTCATAGGCGGCGCTGGGCTGGCGCGGCGACAGCGTCAGCGCGCCGATCTGGCTCAGATAGCCGTAGATGCGCACGGCGAGACGTTCGGCCAGATATTTGCGCGCGATCGCACCGGCTGCCACTCGCATCACGGTCTCGCGCGCCGAGGAACGGCCGCCGCCGCGATGATCGCGCAGGCCGTACTTTTGCTGATAGGTGTAGTCGGCGTGTCCGGGCCGGAAACGATCCTGCAGCCGGTCATAGTCGCGCGAGCGCGCGTCGCTGTTTTCGATCAGCAGTCCGATCGGTGCGCCGGTGGTGCGGCCTTCGAACACGCCTGAAAGAATCCGCACCTCGTCCGCTTCGCGCCGCTGGCTCACGAACTGCGAGGTGCCGGTGCGACGCCGATCGACGTCACGCTGCAGATCGCTCGCTTGCAGCGCCAGCCCCGGGGGACAGCCGTCGACAATGCAGCCAAGCGCCGGCCCGTGGCTCTCGCCGAAGCTGGTCACGCAGAACAATCGGCCTATGGTGTTGCCCGACATTCGCTAGTTGTCATTCCTGCTGCAGTAGCTGCCCGCGCTCGATCACAAATACACCGCCGCCCCCGCGCTCAAACGCCAGCCAGGTAAAGGGCAGCCGGGGATAGGCGCGTTGCAGCGCTCGCTCCGAGTTGCCGACCTCGACGATCAGGATTCCGCCGCGATTCAGATG
>DATNNU010000173.1:0-14887 GCA_035601675.1 Steroidobacteraceae bacterium
GTAAAGCCGGATCGCTTTGCACAGGTTTCGTACTGCACGTCGTCTGCACAGTCGGACGGATCCACGTAGTCCACAAAGTAGTCGTTCCAGCGTGCTTCCCGCGTCATTTGCTTTCGCAGGCTGGCGATCTCCGGATTCCTAAACGGCATCACCAGGATCATTTTTCCGCCCTGCCTGAGGCTGTTCCGGACACCCCGAAAGGCCGTCAGTTTATCGGGCACCCACTGTAGGCAGAACGTGCTGACTGCGACGTCAAACTCGTTCGTATAACGAAGACTTGTCACGTCCTTGAGCGCAAAGGACAGATTGCCCTGCGCGGCATGCGTCTGTTGGGCAAACCGAATCATGCTTTCGGAACTGTCTATGCCAACGACACGGCCTTTCGGGACCCGTAGGGCAAGCTGTTGAGTTATTTTGCCGTCGCCGCAACCCGCATCGAGAACAGCTTCGTCGCCGTTGAACGTGTGTTCAGCCAGCACCGCCATCGCGATCCTATATTGAACAGCAGAGTTCGTGCTGTACTTGTGGGCGTCCCAGTGCGTCTGTGAATGGTCCATAGTGCGCCCTTGCAGATAAGCGTTTGGTCTCGGCCGACGTCACGAGCTGATCAAGCGGCGAGCGGGACGCGCGTAAGCTCGGCAGCGACGTTCCACGGCCGCAAGGCCAGCGTGCCTGCCAACAGCGCACGTCGTTGTGGGTTCATCCGCGATCTCTCCGTTGCGAATCAGCTCGGTCCGCCGGACATTGTTCGGCGCTAGTGTAAGCGGCGTCGGCCGGATATAGAGCCATGAGCTTTCGCATCACGCCATTGGTCCAGCCGAAACCATCCTGCAGCGGGTATTCGCCGCCGCCGCCCGCGCGACCGATATTGATCACATCGTATTTCTCGACCAGTTTGCCGCTGCCGCGGTAGACCTCATTGACGATACTCATCCAGCGGCAAGCGATCGTCTCGGCGAACGCGCCCTGCTTGTAGCGCCGCAAGCCCGCGATCGCAATCCATTGCAATGGCGCCCAGCCATTGGGAGCATCCCATTGCTGGCCGGTCTCGAGCGTGGTGGTGACGATGCCACCTGGCTTGAGCAGCTGTCTGGCTGCGCTGCCCGCCACGGCGGCCGCCTGGGCTTGGGAAGCAAGCGCCACGAACAATGGATACAGCGTGGCCGCAGACACGTGCGGGATACGCCGTTGCTGCATCCATTGATAGTCCAGATAAGCACCGGCCGATGAGTCCCACAGACAACGATCGATGGCCGCTCGCCGCGCTGCTGCGCGGCGAGCAAACTGCCTGGCGCAGGCCTCATCTGCCTGGCGCTGGCAGCCGTCGTGAATTGCATTCTCAAGCCCGAACAGCAGGCTGTTGAGATCGACCGGCACGATTTCGGTGGTATCGATCGTGGCCCGCGTGCTCGCGTCGGCGAACCAGCGCGAGCTGAAGTCCCAGCCGCTTTCGGCGGCTGCGCGAATATTGCGGTACAGCTGGCGCGCCGGGCGAGCGCTGGTGCGCGCGAGCTCGCTGTCCTCGCGATACGACTCATCGCGCGGCGTATCGCGATCGTCCCAGTAGCGATTCAGGATCGATCCATCGGCCAGTGCGACTACGCGCCGGTGAGCGCTGCCACGGCGAACAGCGCCCGCCCCTTCCATCCAGAACGCGTATTCGCGCTTGAGCTGCGGCAGATACTGCGCGTACGCGCCGGCCGGATCGTCACTTGCTAGCAGCCCGACCATCGCGAAGAAGAATGGCGGCTGCGAGCGGCTCAGGTAATAGCTACGCGTGCCATTTGGAATGTGACCGTAGCTGTCGATCAGATAGGCGAAATCGCGGACCATGTTTTCAACCAGATCGTGGCGTCCGCTCTGATCCAGACCGAGCATGGTGAAATACGAATCCCAGTAGTAGATTTCACGGAAGCGCCCGCCCGGCACCACGTACGGCTGGGGTAGCGGCAACAGCGAGGCAAACGCGGGCACGCTGGTCGTACTGCGGGTCAATGTATCCCACAATCCGTCGATATGGCTCGCGATCGAGACCTGGCCGGGCGGCGACGGCGGCGCGCTGGCCTGCTGCGGCAGCGCGAAATGCGCGTCGGTAAAGCGCTTGAGTGCCTGCGGCGAATCGGGGCGCGAGGCATGGTATTGCGCCAGGATTACATCCGGCGGCACATTCGGCACGGCGTCGGGGAAGGACTTGCCATCGGGGTAGATCGCCGCGGACTGCACCGCGACGAACAGATCCTTGAACAGCAGCTGCGGCGGCGCGGGAAACGCGGCGTGCCGCGGCGCGCTAGGTTGTGTCGCGGCGGCCGGCAGCAAGACGATGGCCAGCGCCGCAATCAGTGCGCGGATGGTCCGTCGCGCGTACTCGGGTCGGATAGCTATAGACACGGCCGCTCCCAGGTCTCGTGGTCTTCTAATGGATCGAGCCTCTGGCAACCATCCGGCGCACGACCTGGCCGGACGGCAGCCGCGAGATCTTCACCTCATACAACTGGCCGCGAAATGCGATATTCACCAGCTTCAGATATGACAGCTCTCGCGGCAGCACTGGCGCGACAGCGCTCGTCAGTCCGCGCACGTCGACACGCAGCCCGCTCAAACCGTAGAGGAACGTCTGGACAAAACCGCCGGAGGTCGCCAGAAGATAGTTCGAATTGTTCTGCGCGGTCTCACTGCGCACGTTGAACGGCGGTTTGAGGAATGGTTACCGCGCGGTCCGATCCCCCTGGTCGAATTTTGGCGGTAGTCTACTCTCCTGTAGCAGAATGTTGAACGCTACCTCACCGGACCATGACGCGAGGCATTTCCCTGGAGACCGCAACATGAAATCGTTGGGCAGAAATCCAGCAGGCGCGCGGCTGGAACGCATCAAGGCGTCTCCGCTGTGGGCGGACGGACAGTTCCGCAACGTGCACCCGGTCATGCCGGGGTTGCGCGACCCGAATGCATCGATGCCGACGCTCAGCGAGTTTATCTGCGGCGGCGAGCGACGCGTGCCGCAGCAACCGCTGCCATCGATGAACCCGCTCGATACCTGGTCGCGGGCGCCCGGCAGCGGGCTACGCGTCACCTGGCTCGGCCATTCCACACTGCTGATCGAGATCGACGGCCTTCGTGTGCTGACCGATCCGGTGTGGGGAGCGCGCGCATCGCCATCAGCGCTCGCCGGACCCAAGCGCTTTCAGCCCGTGCCGGTTGCCCTGCGCGCGCTGCCGCCTGTGGACCTGGTACTTGTATCGCACGACCACTACGACCATCTCGACTACCCGACCATCCGCGAGCTCGCCAAGCGCGACGTGCCGTTCGTGACGTCGCTTGGAGTCGGAGCGCACCTCGAAGCCTGGGGCGTGCGGCCCGAGCGCATCGTTGAGCTCGAGTGGTGGGAATCGCACGAGTTGCCGAACACCGCACTTACGGTGACCGCCGCGCCCTCGCAGCACTTTTCCGGACGCGGCCTGAAGAACCGCAACACTACCCTGTGGTCGTCACTCGTCATTCGCTCGCGCCCGCACGCTGTGTTCTTCAGTGGCGATACGGGACTTACGACGGAATACAAGACGATCCGCGAGCGGCTCGGTCCGTTCGATCTGGTGATGCTGGAGGTAGGCGGGTTCCATCCCGCGTGGGGCGATATGCACCTTGGACCAAAGAACGCGCTCGAGGCACTGGCGCTGCTCGGCGGCGGCCCTTTCCTACCCGTGCACTGGGGAACGTTTAGCCTTGCGATGCATGCCTGGGATCAGCCTGCGGAAGTGTTGCTGGAGTTGGGGCCGAAAGCGGGAGCGCAACTTGTGATGCCTCGCCTTGGCGAACCGGTCGAGCCCGCACACGCGCAAAGCGTGGAGCCGTGGTGGCGTGTCGTCGACACACCCGTGCGCAGGCCAGCTCCCGACACGTCGGCTGCTATCACGTTGCCCAAGGCGATGCCCTGGCCGATCGATTAGAACTAGCATGGGATCGCTGAATGGCACCGCGCCCGTCCGCGGCCGAAGTACACTCGCGGCTACTATCGGCTATACATCGAGACCGTGATGCAGGCCAATCAGGGCCGTGATGTTGATTTTCTGAGCGGCGCCGGCGGCAGTGTCGTGGACCGAGAATCGCATTGATGAGCCAGGCGGCGCTGGTCGCGGGCGACTGGGGCACGAGCCATCTGCGCCTGTTTCTGTGCCAGGCCGACGGCACTGTGATCGCCAGTGTGGACGGCCCGGGCGCCGCCGACGTGCATGGCGACTTTCCCGAGATGCTGGATGCGCTGCTGCGCGGCTGGACGCGCCAGCACGGCGCGCTGCCGGTGGTCCTGTGCGGTATGGTCGGTTCCAGCCTCGGCTGGACCCAGGCTCCCTATGTCGCCTGTCCGGCACGACCCGAGGAGATCGCGCAGGCCTGTGTCGAGCTGCGCGACGGGCAAGTGCATATTGTTCCGGGGCTCTCGTGCCGCAACCGGCTCAACGCCCCCGATGTGCTGCGCGGCGAGGAAACCCAGATTCTCGGCGCGCTGCGGCTCGACCCGGCGTTGTCTTACGGCCGGCATCTGCTGTGCCTGCCCGGTACCCACAGCAAATGGGTGCTGCTTGAGGACGGCCGTGTGCACGAGTTTCTGACGGCGCCGACCGGTGAGCTGTTCGCCGTGTTGTGCGAGCACAGCATCCTGGTCAGCGATCAGCGGCAGCGGCAGGATCTGCACGCCGCGACCGACGGGCCGGCCTTTGACCACGGACTGATGCAGATCCGGCGCTTTCCGACGGCGGGTCTGCTGCATCGACTGTTCGAGTGCCGCAGCCGCCGCCTCACTGGCGACCTGCACTCCGACGAAGCGATGCCATTGTTGTCCGGCATGCTGATCGCCAGCGACGTCCAGGGCGCTGTGCGGTTATTCGCCGTGCCCGACGCGAGGACCACGGTCCGGGTCATTGGCGCCACGCGCCTCACCGAACTGTACGCCCGGGCGCTGGTGTCGCAGGACTGCGATGCGACCATCATCGATGGCACGCTCGCGTCACTGAACGGACTGGTGCAGGTGCATCGGCTGTTGTCGCAACGCGCCGTACCCCATGAAGGCTGAATCCTCGTCCGCCGACCTCGCGATCGTCGCCATTCTGCGCGGTCTCACGCCGGCACGCGCCGGCGATGTGGCGGCGGTGCTGCATCGGGCCGGCATTCGCATCATCGAGGTGCCGCTCAATTCACCCGATCCATTCACCAGCATTGCGAAGCTGGCGACACTGCGGCTCGCCGATTGCCTGATCGGCGCCGGCACGGTGCTAAGCGCGCAGGATGTTCAGCGCACCCATGAGGCGGGCGGGCGGCTGGTAGTGGCCCCTAATTGCGACCCGACGGTCATCCGCGCGGCGTTGAAACTCGACATGCGCGCGATGCCGGGTGTGGCCACCGCGACCGAGGCTTTCCAGGCGATCGCCGCCGGCGCCTGCGAACTGAAGTTGTTTCCGGCCGTCAGCTATGGCCCGGCCCATCTGCAGGCGCTGAAGTCGGTGCTGCCGGCAGCGGTGCGCGTGTTGCCGGTCGGCGGCATCGGCGCCGCCGACATCCCAGCCTGGCTTGCCGTGGGCGCCGGTGGCTTTGGGTTCGGTTCCGAGCTGTTTCGTCCCGAGTACAGTCTGGATGAGATCGATGCTCGCGCGCAGCGCCTGATGCGCGCGCTGGCAGACGCGCGAGTGCAGCTTCTCTAAGATGCCACTGACGCGCATGGCCACAACAGATCGGGGGAATCGCTGTGACACTATCGACCATCGACACCGCCATCGTCGGCATCTATGCCGTGTCGATCTTCGTGCTGGCGCAATGGGTGTCGCGCGAGAAGAATCATCATCGCAAAGACGCGCAGGATTATTTTCTGGCGAGCCGTGCGTTGCCGTGGTGGGCGATCGGCAGCTCGCTGATCGCCGCCAACATCTCCGCCGAGCAGATCATCGGCATGTCCGGTTCCGGCTACGTGATTGGACTCGGAATCGCTTCCTACGAGTGGATGGCGGCCCTCACACTGATCATCGTCGGCAAGTTCTTCGTACCCATCTTCCTCAAGAACGGCATCTACACGATGCCCGAGTTCCTCGATAAGCGTTACAGCCCCGGCGTGCGCACGGTGATGGCGGTGTTCTGGCTCGGTGTGTATGTGTTCGTGAACCTGACGGCCATTCTGTGGCTCGGCGCCACAGCCGTGCATACCGTGACCGGCATCGGGCTGCAGACCGCGCTGGTTATGCTGGGCGTATTCGCCGGTGCCTACGCCCTCTACGGCGGACTCAAGGCGGTGGCACTGACCGACATCGTTCAGGTGTCGCTGCTGGTGCTCGGCGGTATCATCATCTGCTCCATGTCGCTGAACCGCATTTCCGATGGTGGCGGCATCATTGCCGGCTTCCATATCCTGACGACACGTTTCCCCGAAAGATTTCACATGATCCTGGCCTCGAGCAATCCGAACTACAAGGATCTGCCGGGTGTGTCGGTGCTGCTGGGCGGCATGTGGGTGATGAACGTCTCCTATTGGGGCTTCAATCAATACATCATTCAGCGCGCGCTCGGTGCCAAGAGCATCCGCGAGGCCCAGAAGGGCATCGTGCTCGCGGCATTTCTGAAACTGCTGATGCCGGTGATCATCGTGCTGCCGGGCATCGCCGCCGTTGCGCTGTCGCCCAATCTCGCCCGGCCGGATGAGGCCTATCCGCACCTGATGGCGATGCTGCCTCCCGGCATTCTGGGCCTGGTGTTCGCCGCGCTGCTGGCGGCAATCGTGGCCTCGCTGGGTTCGAAGATCAATTCGATCGCCACGATCTTCACGATGGATGTCTACAAGCCGCTACGGCCGCACACCTCCCAGCAACGCCTGGTGCTGATCGGTCGCAGTGCCGCGGCCTGCGCACTGATCATCGCGATGTTTGCGGCCAAGCCGCTGCTCGGCAGCTTCGATCAGGCGTTCCAGTACATCCAGGAATTTACCGGCTTCTTCACCCCGGGAATCTGCGTCATCTTCCTGCTCGGCATGTTCTGGGACCGCACCACTGCCACCGGCGCGATGGCAGCCGCGGTAGCCTCCGCTGTGCTGTCGTTCGTGTTCAAGCTCGCCTGGCCGTCGTTGCCGTTCATGGATCGGGTCGGCCTGGTGTTCCTGCTGTGCCTGGCAATCGCCGGCGCGCTGTCGCTGCTGCAGGCGCCGCGCACGACCGCACTGCGCGTCGATCTGAAGAACATCGATTATTCGACCGCCGCCGGTTTCAATGTCGCATCCGTGCTGGTCATCGTCATCCTGATCGCCCTGTACGCGATCTGGTGGTAGCACGGCCACCCTCGCTGCACCGCTAGCACTTGGCATCCAAAACCGCGCAGCTATTCGACACGCCGGAACGGCACCGCAATGCTGCCGAAGGGTCATCAGTGACGAAGAAAATAGCGCTTGCCATCGTCGGCATCGGCAAGATCGCCCGCGACCAGCACGTTGCGGCGATCGCACACAGCCAGGACTTTGAACTGGTCGCGGCTGCCAGTCCGTCGAGCACGCTCGACGGCGTGCCGTGCTTCAGCAGCATCGAGCAGCTGTTCGAGTCGACACCAAGTCTGTCCGCGGTCGCGCTCTGCACCACCCCGCAGGTGCGCTATCAGGCGGCCCGCTACGCGCTCACCCGAGGCTGCCACGTGCTGCTGGAAAAACCGCCGGCCGCGACATTGAGCGAGGTGCAGGCGCTGGTGGAACTGGCTGGACAGCAGCGCAGCGCGCTGTTCGCTTCCTGGCACTCGCGCCACGCCAGCGCCGTGGAACCGGCACGACGCTGGTTGGCCGCACGCGCGGTGTCGGGCGTCTCGGTGGTCTGGAAGGAAGACGTGCGCGTCTGGCACCCGGGCCAGCGCTGGATATGGAAAGCCGGCGGTCTCGGGGTGTTCGATCCGGGAATCAACGCGCTGTCGATTCTGACGCGCATCCTGCCCGATAGCATCGTGTTGCAGGACGCGGAGCTGTCCTATCCTGAAAACTGCGAAACACCGATCGCCGCGCGCCTGCAGCTCACCGACGCGCGTGGCACCCCGATTCGCATGGAACTCGATTTCCGGCACACCGGCCCGGCGACCTGGGACATCGCGGTCGATACCGACGGCGGTCGTTTGTTGCTGTCAAACGGCGGTAGCACGCTGCGCATCAACCAGCGCAGCGAACCCGCTGCGCCGAATGCGGAATATCCGCGTCTGTATGAGCAGTTCGCAAAGCTGGTGCGCTCGCGGCAGGTGGAGGTCGACATCGCCCCGATGCGGCTGGTCGCCGATGCGCTGTTGTGCGGCCGGCGCATCGAGGTTGAAGCGTTCGTTGACGGCTAGCGCGCGCGCTGCTGACTCAGGGCCACGCCGCCCAGGATCAGCGACCCTGCCACCGCCATGCTCGCGGTCAGCGCTTCACCGAGCAGCAGCCAGGCCCAGATCACGCCAAACAGCGGAATCAGATAGGTGACGGTCGAGGCGCGCGGCGCGCCGATGCGAAGAATCAGGCGGTAATACAGTACGAACGCCGCACCGGTGCACAGCACACCGAGCAGCACGGCGCTGAGCCAGGAGGCGACGCCGATCGGGTCTCTGGGCCAGGTGGCAATGGCCAGCGGCGACATCAGCGCACTGGCGCACAGCAAGGTCGCGCCGGCCACCGCGCTGGCCGGTATGCCGACCAGCGAGCGGCGAATCAGATTGGCGCCGAAGGCGTACAGCAGCGCGGCCAGCGTGCCGGCCAGCACCGCGGGCCAGACGCTGGCGCCGCCGACCTTGCCGCTCGCCAGCACCGCGACGCCGGCGAAGCCGGCGCACAGGCCGACCGCCCGCAGCGCGCTGATACGCTCCCGATACAGCACGAACGCGACCAGCGCCGTGAATACCACGGTCATCGAATTGGTAATCGCGCCGATGCCGGCCGGTGCGCGCTGCGCGCCCCACGCGAACAGTGCGAACGGCATAGCCGAGTTGATCGCGGCGATGGCGGCCAGCCGCCACCAGCCGGCGAGCGCGAGCTGCGCCCGCGCCTGCCAGGTGAACGGCAGCAGGATCAGGGCGCCGAGCGCGAGCCGGATCTCGACCAGCGCGAAAGCGCCGAAATCCGCGGCCGAGACGCGCATGAACAGAAACGACGCGCCCCAGATCGCCCCCAGTACGGTGAGTTCCACCGGCGTCAGCCAGCGCTGTAGCGGCCGTGGCGACGGCGCCGGGACGTTGTTCATCGTGCTGTCGGCTCAGACGACGCGGTTGGCGCACTTCAACAGCCGGAATGTGCTGCCCTGTGCGAGCTTCACGGGTTGCCTCGCACGCCGGAACGGCAGCGATTGCGTGCGCCCCGGCGCCTGCCGGCGCTGCCAGTAATCCACGCCGGTGAAGGTCTTGGGCTCGTTGAAGATGCACCAGTGCCCGATACGCTCCGCCAACGCCCTGGCGACGATGGCGACATCGTCGGCGAAGCGCTCGCGGCGCCAACGGCGATGCGCGCCACCCGCGTGCTGCCAGCCAGCAGGCTGCCGCCCGGCACCCGCCTCGCTTGCCGCAGATGGCGACGATCCATCAGTAACCCCCGGCAAATCCGATGACTGTCTGAAAGCGCTCGCGACCATGCTGGCCAAAACTGCGCGCCGATCGTGCGCAATCATAGCAAACACGCCCAGGCAGCCGCCGCCCTCAATGCTGTACCGGCGTAAAGCCCTGGCGTTGCAGCAGCTCGACGACGCCATCGTGGCCGATCAGATGCAGCGCGCCGACGATGACCAGGTAGTTGACATCGGCATTGAGCAGTTGGGTAATCTTCGGCAGCCACCTGCGATTGCGCTCGGTCGTCAGCAGGCGATACAGCTCGGGGGAATCCTTGCTGCCTTCGCGCAGCAGCTGCTCGAGTTTGGCCGTATCGCCGCGCTGCCAGGCACTCACGATTGCATTGGACTCGCTCTCGGCGGTATCGGAATCCTGCAACGTTGAGCGCAGGAACTGGCGCTGCTGCTCGAGCGACAGATGCGCGAAGAAGCCGAGCTGCTCGTCGATGGTTTCCAGACCGATGATCGGCTTCTGATCGGCTTGCGCCATCAGCGCGAATTGTTCGTCCACGCCGGCGGCGGCATCGAAGCCGGACTTCGCCAGCTCGAGCTGCTGCACCATCAGCGCTGCGAACCAGGGCTGAAAGTGGCTGATGATTTCCGGTTCGAGGCCGAGCGGCTGCGCGCGCGCGAGCAGCTTCGCGTACAGCTGCGGCCCGACGGCCTCGGCCAGAGTGTGACCTTCGCTCAGGGTTTCCAGCTCGGCGCCGGACTCGAGCAGCGACTCGGCGCCGGCGCCGTTGAGATCGAGTTCCATCACCAGCACCTTCGATGCGGCGTAGGCGCGCATGGCTTCGGACGGCAGCGCGCTATCGGCGGCCTTGAGCATGTGCACCGAACCGAGCAGATACACGGTATTGTGCTTGCCCTTGACCTCCCAGAAGATGTGGTGTGCATCGTCGGCGCGAGTGCCCGCGGTCGCGCCGAACAGCAGCCACGCCGCGGCAATCAGTCGCCACGCAAAGCCGCGCGCCATCACCACATCAGATCGTCGGGAACGGCAAACGCCTGGTAGGCTTCGTCGGTGTCGGTGCTGTCGGTCGCGCAGCCGTCGGCAACCACCGCGCGCTGGTCACGTTCGCGAATCCGCACCGCTGTGGCCGCCGTCACCCATTCATAGCCGGCGTCATAGCGCACAATAGCGATCTCGCCACGACCCAGCCGCTCACGCATGGCGGCATCGGCAGCGATGCGTCGGATCTTGTTGCCGTCGACAAAGTTGTAGAACTGCTCACAGTCGGGCTTCGGCAGTCGATTCTGCTCGATCAACTGCCGCACCTGTGCGAGCCGGGCTTTGCGCTCGGCCTTGTCCTGTTGCTGGCGGTTGAGTTGCTGGTCGCGGGCCGCCTTGGCCTGCTGCGCCTTGCGGACGGCGAGTTCCTGTTCGGAGGCCAATCCGCGCTGCTGCTTGGGCAATCGCTGCCGCCCCTGTCGTTGCTGCTGCTGTTGTCGTTCTGCGTCTCGGGCCTGTTTTTCATTTACCAGCCCGGCCTGCAGCAGCTGATCGCGCAGCGACATGCTCATGAATCGCGATCACTCGTCGTGATAAGGAGGCGATTATTCTATCGCCCTTGGGTTCGGCTCGACGGCCTTGATGGCTGCGGTCTTGAAACAGCGCCGCTGGCTCACCCGGGATGCTATAAGTCGTTGAATCTACAGCTTCTGGCGTCTCGTGAGGCTAGAGCGGTGGCGGCAACCCGTGCCGCCACAGCGCCGCGCCGCCTTCGACGCCGGCGTCGTTGGAGACCACGCTCACATTGTCGGGCAGCCGGATCGTGATTCTCGCGGCATTGCCGCCACCGATGAACAGATGATCGTAGTTCAGCAGTGAGTGAAGAATCTCGATGGTACGCGCGACGCGCTTGTTCCACTGTTTCCTGCCGATCTTCTTCAGCGCTGCAGCGCCGACGTAGTCGTTGTAGCTGGCGCTCTTGTGGATCGGATGCTGCGCCAGCTCCAGATGCGGCATGATCTCGCCATCGCGGAACAGAGCCGTGCCCGCACCGGTGCCGAGCGTCAGCACCAGTTCTAGCCCCTTGCCGCTGATCACGGCCAGTCCCTGCATCTCCGCATCGTTGATGAGGCGCGTCGGCGCGCCGCCCAATCTTTGCGAGAGGGTTTTCGCCAGTTCGAAATTGGCCCACGGCTTCGTGCCCCAGTGCGGCGCGGTAAGCACCCGGCCGTCGCGCACCACGCCCGGAAAGCCTATCGCGATATGGTTGTACGACGGCAGTGCTTTGACCAGCCGCACCAGCGAACGAACCATGACCTTGGGCGGACACGGTTCCGGCGTCTTCACTTTCAGCTTGTCGGTCAGCATCCGGCCATGCGCATCGAGTACGGCCGCCTTCAGATACGAGCCACCGATGTCGATGCCGAGCACGCGCAGTGCGCTCGCGGACCGGCGCCCGGGGCGCCCGGTCGATTTGCCCCTCATCGTCGCCCGGCGGCAGCCGGATCACGCCTTGTGAGCTGCGCGCTCTTTGAGCCGAGGCATTGCAGCAGATCGGTCCAGGACTTGCTGAAGGATCGGGCGCCCTCGCGCTGCAGCTGGGCGGCGAGCGGCCCCTGCTCGACTTGTAAGCGCCGAAACTCGGCCAGCAGCGCATCCGCATCGCCGCCATCGGCCGGCATCTGAGCGCTCACTTTTCCATGATCGGCAAAGGCGAGCAGTGTCGCCTCGGGCATCGTGTTGACGGTGGCAGGCGCTGCGAGCGCTTCAATGTAGAGCGTGTCGGGCGCGGTCGGATCCTTGGTGCCGGTACTGGCCCAGAGCACGCGCTGCGGCCTGGCGCCAGCGGCGGCGAGCTTGCGCCACCGCGCTGATTCGAGCAGCTCGCGATAGGCGCGGTAGGTGCGCCTGGCGACCGCGATTCCGAGCCGATTGCGCAGCGGCGCGGCAACCTTGTCCTGCACCGCCGCATCCCAGCGGCTGACAAATATCGACGCCACCGACTGCAGCTTCGGGTCGAGCCCGGCCGCGATGCGCCGCTCGATGCCGCGCATGTAGGCTTCGGCCGCGGCCAGATATTGCTCGCAGGAGAACAGCAGCGTGACGTTGACCGGCACGCCGGCGAAGATCGTCTCCTCGATGGCGCGCACGCCCGCCTCGGTACCCGGAATCTTGATGAAGAGATTGGGGCGCTGTGCGCGCCGATGCAGTTCGGCCGCGGCCTTGATGGTGCCGGCGCTGTCGTCCGCCAGCAGCGGCGACACCTCCAGCGACACAAAGCCATCGACACCCGCGGTGGCGTCGTGCACCGGTCGAAACAGGTCCGCGGCCTGCGTCAGATCCTCCAGCGCCAGCTCGAAGAACAAATCCTCGCCCGACTTGCCGGCGGCAGCCTTCTGCTGGATGGCATCGTCATAGAAACTGGAGTCTCTGATCGCCTTGTCGAAAATGGTGGGATTGGAGGTCAGACCGGTCACGGAATACTCGCCGATGTAGCGCGCCAGCGTGCCGCTGGTCAGCAGTCCGCGCGTGATGTTATCGAGCCACAGGCTCTGACCCAGGTCGTGCAACTGCTGCGTGGCCTTCATGCTCGACTCCTTAACCCACGGTTCGGTCAGTGCACGTGAAAGGATCCGCCGCTGCCCATCAGCCCCACCAGTCCGGTCAGGATCAGATAGAAGGCGACGATATAGTTCAGCAGGCGCGGCACGATCAGGATCAGTACGCCGGCGATCAGCGATATCACCGGTCCGATGCTCAGACTGATATTCATTTCGAGTTACCCCTAAGGTGACGGCTGCGAGACAGTGGTAAAAAGTTCAAATGGGCGAGCACCCATTCTTTAAATATACTCGCTCGTCGTGGACACTACTTGCAATTGCCGCGGGGTCGCGACTTACACGCCATGGGCGCTGACAGCGGCGGCGCAGCGACACCATGAAGCTGGCTGACACGCGCGCGATTGTCAGCGGCGGCGCGTCCGGTCTCGGCCTGGCGGCGGCGGCGCGCATCGTGGCCGCCGGCGGCCAGGTGGTTTTACTCGACATCAACCTGGCGCAGGGGGCGGCCGCGCTGACCGCACTGGGTGCGCGGGCCGCGTTTGTCGCCACCGATGTCACGCGCGAAAGCGAGGTCGACGCGGCCATCGAGCAGGCGCGCGCCAGGATGGGAAGCGTCAGCGCTGCCGTCAACTGCGCCGGCATCGGCACCGCGGCCCGCCTTGTCGGCAAGCAGGGCGCGATGCCAGCGGAATTTTTCCGCAAATTGATCG
Source organism: Steroidobacteraceae bacterium (assembly GCA_035601675.1). Lineage (GTDB taxonomy): Bacteria > Pseudomonadota > Gammaproteobacteria > Steroidobacterales > Steroidobacteraceae > FEN-1191. The sequence goes on from DATNNU010000173.1 coordinate 13,793, forward strand.
AAGTCAACCTGGTGGGCACCGCGCTGGTCTGCAAGAGCGCCGCGGTTGCCATGCAGCACAACGCGCCGGGCGACGATGGCGAGCGCGGCGTCATCGTCATGACCGCGTCGGTCGCCGCCTTCGACGGCCAGATCGGTCAGGTGGCCTACGCGGCCTCCAAGGGCGGTATCGTCGCGATGACCTTGCCGATGGCGCGCGAGCTGGCGTCGTCCGGCATCCGCGTCGTCACCATCGCACCCGGGGTGTTCCTGACCCCGATGCTGGCGTCGATGTCCCCCGAGCTGCAGCAGTCGCTCGGCAGCCAGGTACCGTTCCCTGCGCGCCTTGGCCGGCCGGATGAATATGCGTCGCTGGTCGGGCAGATCCTCGAGAACCGGATGCTCAATGGCGAGACCATTCGCCTGGACGGCGCCATACGCATGCAGCCGCGCTGAACACCTGGCGCCCGCTCGAGCGCGAACGGCACACTTTATTTAGGCTTTCGGCAACCGAGTTCGGCTACGATTGACCGTTATGAATCATCGCATCGCCGCGCTCGCGGCCATCGCGGCCGCCAGCGCGGCCGCATTGATCACGCTCATCGGCGCAGCCGCCGATGCCCCGGCCCAGCCCCTGCCCGATCCGGCCGTCGCGGCGACCATGGCACGAATACGCGATGCCGCGATGGGCAGCGATTGGAGCTGGCAGCGGCTTGAGGAGCTCACCGACCGCATCGGCCCGCGGCTGTCCGGATCCCCGCAGCATGCCGCCGCGATCGCTCAGGTCGCGGCCGCGATGCGCGCGCTCGGCGCCGAGGTGCGCCTGCAGCCTGCCAAGGTGCCGCACTGGGTGCGCGGCGAGGCACATGCCGAGCTGACCGACTACCCCGGCAGGCCCGAGGGCGTGACGCAGGCCCTGCACCTGACGGCGCTCGGCGGCTCCTCGGCGACCGCGGCCGCTGGACTCAGCGCGCGCGTCATCGTGGTGCACGATTTCGATGAGCTGCGGGCGCGATCCGCAGAGCTGCGCGGCAACATCGTATTGTTCGAGGCACGCTTCGATCAGCGGCTGGCCGACAATGGCGAGGCCGCGGCGGCGTATCTACAGGCCGGTCAA
>DATNNU010000174.1:0-2705 GCA_035601675.1 Steroidobacteraceae bacterium
CCTGACCGTGCTTGCTGAGCAGGCGATGCCGGTCGCCGAACTCGATGCTGCGATGATCGCCCAGGCCGTCAAGGACGCCGAAGAAGACGTGGCCGATGCCGAAAGCGATACTGCGCGGGACAAGGCGCGCGAGCGGCTGGAGCAGCTCAACACTCTCAAGTCAGCGCTCGGGCATTAGCCCAACTTTCCCAACTCGGCGAGAAAAGTCAGCAATATCAACGGACGCATGGCGAAAGTCTCCACTACGCGACGTTGGCTGGGGCGCGAACGGCTTTGCCTGGCGCGGTGATGCGTGGCGGGGGTTGCGGCGGCAGATCGAGCTTGAATTGCTGGACCAGCATTTTTTGTTCTGCGGTGAGTTCGGTGTAGCGGCTGAGGATCAGTGTGCGGCCGTCGGTGGTCGGGAAATGCACGTCGAGCATTTGCACGGCGGCGAACTTGTCGAGCACCGCCCTGGGCGTGAGGCCGGGGGCCAGCGGCGTGAGCCGCGCGCGCAGCGTGACGTGCAGGCAATAGGCCAGGAAGGCGACGAAGATATGCGCCTCGATGCGTTGCTCGAGCTGATGGTAGATCGGGCGCAGCTGCAGATCGTCCTTCAAGGTCTTGAAGGCTGCCTCGACCTCGACGAGCTGGATATAGAACCGCCACAGCTCAGCCGGGTCCTTGCCGCACAGATTGGTGCGCAGCAGGTAGCGCCCTTCGCGCCGCCGCACCTGGCGCAGCTTGGCGCGATCGAGCGCGACGCTGAAGGTGGCACCCTCCGGCGCCACCGCGACCTCGACGAGGCGCCAGGCCGCCGGTGCCTTGGCGCGCGCGGCGCCGAGCTTCATGAGTAGTTCCTCGCGATCGAGCTCCATGGCGGCGATCTCTTTGAGGCGCGCCCATAGCCATTTGAGCTTGCGCCTTCGCATGGCGCGTTCCTTGTGGATGCGCGCGCGGCTCTGCGCCAGCACGTAAAGCTCTTGCTCCTGCGGCAGCAGCTTCACGTCCACTCCCTCGCGCACCGCCTGCCAGGGCAGCGTCACGAGGTGCTTCTCCAACTTGGACAGCCGCCCCTTGGGGGTGCCGACCAGATAGGAGACCGGCGGATCGGCCGCGCGCATCTCGGCCAGCACCGCTTCGGTCGGAATGCCGCGGTCCATCACCCAGATGCGGTTGGCCCTGCCGTATTGGGCTTCGATCTTGCGCAGCATGTCTCGCAAGGTGGTGGAGTCGGCGGTGTTGCCGGGCAGCACCTCGTAGCCGAGCGGAAAACCGTCCGGCGTCACGATCAGCGCGATCACCACCTGCACGCAGTCGCTGCGCTTGTCGCGGCTGTAGCCGTGGCGGCGCTTGTCCGCTTCATCGTCCGGCGGCGGCGACTCGAAATAGGTGCTGGTGAGGTCATACAGCAAAACCTCGAATGTGGCGGCGAACAGATCCTGCCAGCGCGCCCGCAGATGGGAAAACAGCGCCGCCTTGTGGGGCAGCAGTTTGTCGAGGCAGCGATACAGCGCGTTCTTGGCGACCAGCCCATAGTCCTCGCCCAGCAGGTCCGCCATCGCGCTTTGCTCGAACCACTGCCGATGCAGCCGCCACTCGCTGCCCGGATCGATCAGCCGGTAGCACACCAGCGTCTGCAGGATATGCTGCCAGCTGGTGCCCTCGCGCGAATGCGGCAGCAGCGGCGCAAAGAACCGATCGAGCTGCAGTTGCTCATAGAGGTGACAGGCGAGCCAGCAGGCGCCCCATTGGCGCGGGCGATGCAGTTCCATCGCGGCGAGCCGCACCTGCACGCCCAAGCCCTTGGCATGATCCGGCACTGCCTGCTCGGCCGAAAACAACGCAAGCTGTCGATGTCGCCCGCTCGCTTCGTCGAACGCTTCGATCTGGCGACACCACGCTTCGCGCTGGCCATCATTGATCTCGCCCAGATACAGAATCGGACGCTGCACCACACGACCACCTGCACAGCGTCTGCTTTCGACAATGCTCCAGTAACGGTGCTCCTTGCCGTCCTTCCGTCGCCGTGCGAATCGCAAGTACATGGCCCGCGATTCTATGCACAAGCCAAAAGCCGAAAAGAGGGTAGGTCTTCACTACATGCGTTTCCGCCTCATCGCCCCTTGAAGAGATTCAGCTTTTGCCGACAAAATTCCAAAATCAGGGCGCCAGTTGGGAAAGTTGGGCTAAAGCAAAGAGCAGGGAGAAGCTAGCGGGACTGCAGGGAAGAGCGGGGGAACAGCAGGGTGCAAAGGAGGCCGGATGCAGGGATCACGGAAGTGCGCCGTCCCCCGCGACGGGAAACCGGACTCCGGCAAAGCTCCAACGGGCCGGCGCAAGCGCTGGGGGGCGCATCCCGCTCGGCCCCCCATCGCCTGCCGACGGGATGGGCGGCGGCACCTCCCTCCGGGTCGCGCTGCCAGAACTCGCCATCTCGCCCCTACGATTAGGGGGTGACGGTTGTCGATCGGCCGACGATCAGCGGACAATTCTCGGGCCGGTTCATGCTCACCTTTGCGGTACCTTCCGCACTCGGTCACGCTGCTGCGCGCGCGCCGCCAGCGGCTCAGAAGGACGAACGGGCGCAGCGATCGGCTCGACCTTTAGCGACCGGGCGGCGGCCTCGAATGCGCTGCAAAAATGACCCCGTCGGCAGAATAACGCGAGCTGTCCCGTGATGCAGACCCAGTGCACCTCGGCAACCGGGTGCTCGACAGGCGCCG
>DATNNU010000175.1:0-5865 GCA_035601675.1 Steroidobacteraceae bacterium
GGGTCGACGCCGATCTCGCGCGTCCAGACTTCGGCCGCCTCGTCGTCATCGCGGTACACGGTGATCCAGAGCCGCGCCGGATCCAGGCTCAGCCGCTGCGTGACCAACTCCCACGCCAGACGGATCGCCTCGCGCTTGAAATAGTCACCGAACGAGAAATTGCCGAGCATCTCGAAGAAGGTGTGGTGGCGCGCGGTATAGCCGACGTTCTCCAGGTCGTTGTGCTTGCCGCCGGCGCGCACGCAGCGCTGGCTGGTAGCGGCACGCACGTAATCGCGCGTCTCCTTGCCCAGGAACACGTCCTTGAACTGCACCATGCCGGCGTTGGTGAACAGCAGCGTTGGGTCATTGCCCGGTACCAGCGAGGAGGACGGCACGACCGTGTGGCCGTGCTCGCGGAAGTAGTCGAGAAACGCGCCCCGCACGTCGCTCGCGCTCATGTATGTCGGTTTTACAGTCATGTCTTACGAGTCTGCGTCAAGCTCCGTGTCGATGTCCGTCTCAGTGCCCGTCTCGATGTCCATCTCAAGGCCGCCGCTCGCATCGGACCCGAGGGCGGACCGAATATGATCGTTGGCAAAGCCTCGATATTGCAAAAAGCGCATCCGTCGCGCCTTGTCCGGCCAGCCGCGCGGCGGCTTGGCACCGAAGCGCCGGCTCAGCACCTTGCGCGCGAGTGCCGCCCATTCCCCGTGCGACTCCAGTTGAGATTCGATCAATGCCGCCGGCAGCCCGAGCTCCGCCAGATCGCGCCGTATGCGCAGCGGCCCCTGGCCGCGTTCGGCGTGAATAACTACGAACTGGCGCGTATAGCGCTCATCGTCCAGATGGCGCCGCTCGATCAGTTCCTCGAGCGCCGAGCGCACGGCGCCAGGCTCGAAGCCCTGCGCCGCGAGCTTCGCGCCCAGCTCGATCGAACAGAATTCGCGTCGCGCCAGCAGCGTCACGGCCGCGGCCAGCGCCGCCGCCGGCTCGCCGGCCTGCACGCTGGTTGCGCGGCCCTTAGGCTGTTTTTTCCTCAACACGCACGGGCGGCAGCAACTTCAGTCGGATCTTCTGTTCGATGTCCGCCGCAATATCCTTGTGCTGCTGCAGATACAGACGCGTATTGTCTTTGCCCTGACCGATGCGCTCGCCGTTGTAGCTGTACCAGGCGCCGGATTTGTCGATGATGCCATGGGCCGCGCCCAGCTCGATGATCTCGCCCTCGCGCGAGATGCCCGAGCCGTACATGATCTCGAATTCAGCCTCGCGGAACGGCGGCGCCACCTTGTTCTTGACCACCTTGACGCGGGTCTGGTTGCCGACCACTTCCTCGCCGTTCTTGATGGCGCCGATGCGGCGGATATCCAGCCGCACCGAGGCGTAGAACTTCAGCGCGTTGCCGCCGGTCGTGGTCTCCGGATTGCCGAACATCACGCCGATCTTCATACGGATCTGGTTGATGAAAATAACCATCGTATTGGAGCGCTTGATGTTTCCGGTCAGCTTGCGCAGCGCCTGCGACATCAGCCGCGCATGCAGTCCGATCTGCATCTCGCCCATCTCGCCTTCGATCTCGGCCTTCGGCGTCAGCGCCGCGACCGAGTCGATCACCACCACATCGACCGCGCCCGAGCGCACCAGCATGTCGGTGATCTCCAGCGCCTGCTCGCCGGTGTCCGGCTGCGACACCAGCAGGTCCTGCACGTTGACGCCGAGCTTCTCGGCGTAGGACGGATCGAGCGCGTGCTCGGCATCGACGAACGCGGCCGTGCCGCCCGCGCGCTGGATCTCAGCCACGACCTGCAGCGTCAGCGTGGTCTTGCCGGAGGATTCCGGGCCATAGATCTCGACCACGCGCCCGCGCGGCAGGCCGCCGATCCCGAGCGCGATATCAAGTCCCAGCGAGCCGGTCGACACCGCCTCGACATCGTAAGCCGCCGAGGCATCACCCAGTCGCATGACCGAGCCTTTACCGAACTGCTTCTCGATCTGCCCGAGTGCGGCGGCCAGTGCCTTTTTCCGGTTCTCGTCGATGCGTGGTTCCATGCGTGGCGGTCCTCTGGGAATTAGTGCGGCGCGATTGATGTCGAATTATCCCACAAGAAGTCGCCAAGCGCGGACGCAAAACGGCAGCGGAGCAACGAAAATGCACCACGCCGACTGCAGCGCGACCCGCCTGCCCTCAAGGCCGCAGCGGCCACGACGCCAGCGTGGCGTAGCGGGGCGGCTGCGCGGCACCGCCAACCTGCGCCCCAAGCCCCTGACTTTGCGCCAGATAGAAGCGCGTCGCCGGCAGCGTCAACCGCAGCGCCGGCCTGGCATCGCCCGCGAGCTCGGCCGGCAGGCGCTGCGCCGTCACGCCCCGGAGCAGCGTCACGTGCGGCCGCCAGGCCCTGAGGTCCGGCGCCAGCCCCACCGCCCGCGCCGCTGCCGCCAGCGCTGCCGCCAGCTCGACGCCCGCCGGCGGCACGCGCGCGACGGTCGCGGCCAGGATCCGTGCCTCGCGCCATGACTCCAGGCGCTCGAACTCCAGCGCGAACGACGCGGCGTCGATGTTGCCGGCGCGAACGCACAGCGCCGCGCGTTCCGCCTCACCGACCGCACCCAGGAAACACAGCGTCACATGCAGATCAACGCTCGGCAGCGCTCGTCCGCCGGCGGCGCGCAGCACCGGCGCCGCGGCTTCGATCAGCCGCGAAGACCATGAGCTATCCGGCCAGAGCGCGAAGAACAGCCGCCTCAGGCCTGCCCCTTGGCTGCCGCCGCCGCGACCAGCAGCCGCAGGGCCGTCGCCACCGCGGCACGCCGGATGGCCTCGCGATCGCCGGCGAACTGGTGCTGTTCGGCCACCGGCGCCGCGGCGCGCTGTGCCAGCGCAATCCACACCAGGCCCACGGGCTTGTCCGCGCTGCCGCCGTCGGGCCCGGCGATGCCGGTAATCGCCACCGCCATATCGGCGCCGCTGGCATGCAGCGCACCGGCCGCCATCTGCTCGACCGTTGGCCGACTGACCGCGCCGAAGGTTTCGATCACGCTCGCGGCGACGCCGATCGACTGTTCCTTCGCCGGATTTGAGTAGGTCACGTAGCCGCGCTCGAACCACTGCGAGCTGCCGGCAATGTCCGTCAGGCACTTGGCCACCCAGCCACCGGTGCAGGACTCGGCGGTGGCGACGCGCCACCTGGCCGCAAGCAGCAGCGCGCCGGCCCTCTCGGCCAGTGAGCGCAGCGCGCCATCGCTCAGATCGCGAGCGGTTGCGGCCACGCCAAATGCGGCGACAGGTTGCCGCCGCTGTGCCCAACGCGGCTAAACACCGGCGCTCGCGGCAGCAAAGCGCCTTCTTCGAGATCGTCGCTGTAGCGTCTGAAAGCCATCCCCGCCCTCGTGTCCACCGCAGGCGCGGCAGCGTGCCGCCGGGACGCAGCCCCCGCACGCCAGCGCCTGCCATGCCTTGATCTTAGCGCCTCGGTCACGCCGATGCCTCGCTCACGCCGCCTGGCCCGCCGCCCGACTGACAGCGGAAAGCCTGTACACTGCGGCCGCCATGTGGGCCGATCCCGCGACCGACAATGCATTGCCCGACAGCCGCCCGAACGCCGCCACGAGCACCGGCTGCGTGAGCGCCGAAACCATCGACGTCTTCGGCGCACACACGCCGATGATGCAGCAGTACCTGCGCATCAAGGCGCAGCATCCGGACACGCTGCTGTTCTATCGCATGGGCGATTTTTATGAGCTGTTTTACGATGACGCCCGCGTCGCCGCCGGACTGCTCGATATCGCCCTGACCAGCCGCGGCCAGTCCGCGGGTTCCCCGATACCCATGGCCGGTGTCCCGGTGCAAAGCGTCGATGTCTACCTGGCCCGCCTAGTGCGGCGGGGCCAATCGGTCGCCATTTGCGAGCAGATCGGCGATCCGGCCAAGGCCCGCGGACCGATGGAACGCCAGGTGGTGCGCGTGGTGACGCCCGGCACGGTCACCGACGATGCGCTGCTGGAACAACGCCGCGAGACGCTGCTGGCCGCGCTGCTGACCGAACGCACCCGTTTTGGGCTCGCCTGGCTCGAGCTGTCTTCCGGCCGCTTCACGGTGCTCGAATCCGACCAACCGGGCGCCATCGAGGCCGAACTCGAGCGCTTGCGGCCGGCGGAACTGCTGCTGGCCGAGGATCAGGCGCGCGATATCCGGGCGCTGTGCCGCCAGCAGCCGGTGGTTCGCACGCGCGCGCCCTGGCATTTCGAGCTCGCGAGCGCCTCTCGCGTGCTGACCGATCAGCTCGGGACGCTGGACCTCAAGGGCTTCGGCGTCGACGAATTGCCGCTCGCGATCCGCGCCGCCGGGGCACTGCTGCAGTACGTGCGCGACACGCAGAAGTCGGCGGTGCCGCATATTCGCGCGATGCGCGTCGAGGAGCGCGCCGACAGCCTCGGTCTGGATGCGGCCACGCGCCGCAACCTGGAGCTCGATAGCAGCCTGTCGGGCAACGAGGCCGCGACGCTGTTCGCGGTGCTCGATAGCAGCGTCACGGCCATGGGCTCGCGCGCGCTGCGGCGATGGCTCAACCGGCCGATCCGCGCGCAGCCGATACTGCGCCAGCGCTATCACGCCATCGCCACTATGGCCGAATCGCGCCGCTACGAGCCGCTGCGCGAGCAGTTGCGCGATATCGGCGATCTGGAGCGGATTCTGGCGCGCGTCGCGCTGCGCTCGGCGCGCCCGCGCGATCTGGTGCAGCTGCGCGCCTCGCTCGCCGCGACCCCCGGACTGCGTGCCGCCCTGGGCCCGTTGGACTCACCGGCGCTCATCGGCCTGCAGCAGCACATCGGCGAGCACGCCGAGGAGCGCGTGCTGCTCGAACGCTCGATTGCGGCCGAGCCCGCGCAGCTGCTGCGCGACGGCGGCGTGATCGCTGCCGGCTATGATGCAGGACTGGACGAGTTGCGGCTGATCGCCGGCAATACCGATGCTTTCCTGCTCGATCTGGAGCGGCGCGAGCGCGAGCGCACCGGCATCGCAAACCTGAAGCTGGGCTACAACCGCGTGCAGGGCTTCTACATTGAAGTCTCGCGGCTGCAGGCCGAGCGTGTGCCGAGCGACTATCTGCGACGGCAGACCGTCAAGAGCGCCGAGCGCTTCATCACCCCCGAGCTCAAGAGTTTCGAGGACAAGGTGCTCGGCGCGCGCGAGCGCTCGCTGGCGCGCGAAAAGGAACTCTACGAGCAGCTGCTGAGCCGTCTGATCGAAGCGTTGCCGGGATTGCAGCAGAGCGCCGATGCGATCGCGACGCTCGATGCGCTGGCGGCGCTGGCGCAGCGCGCGGCGACGCTCGGCTGGTCCGAACCGACACTGGTCGCCGAACCGCGGCTGATGATTGAGGCCGCCCGCCACCCCGTGGTCGAGCGCTTCATCGAGGCGCCGTTCGTTCCCAACGACCTGGCGATGGATGAGCGGCGGCGGATGTTGATCATCACCGGGCCGAACATGGGCGGTAAGTCGACCTATATGCGTTCGATCGCGCTGGTGGTCCTGCTGGCGCATCTGGGCAGCTTCGTGCCGGCCGCGAGCGCGCAGATCGGACCGGTAGACCGGATCTTCACCCGCATCGGCGCTGCGGACGATCTGGCGGGCGGCCGCTCGACCTTCATGCTCGAGATGACCGAGACCGCCAACATCCTGCACAACGCCAGCGCCCACAGCCTGGTGCTGATGGATGAGATCGGCCGCGGCACCAGCACCTTCGATGGGCTGTCGCTCGCCTATGCGGTGGCGCGGCACATGGCCGAGCGGCTGCGCGCCTGCACGCTGTTCGCGACCCACTATTTCGAACTGACCTCGCTCGCCGAGCAGATCGACGGCTGCGCCAACGTGCATCTGGATGC
>DATNNU010000176.1:0-2768 GCA_035601675.1 Steroidobacteraceae bacterium
GAGCGCCAGCGGCTGTTGAGGCGAGTTGCGCTTCGGCATGGCGGCTGAGGCTACGACTGCGGCGTGCCGATCACGTCGACGCCGGCCGGGGCCTTGAATTGCAATTCCGTCGGATCGACGCGCGCATTGCGTTCGCTGCGCGAGAAATCGAGCTGCACGGTCTGGCCGAGACGATCGTTCACCACCATGCGTAGCAGCCGATCGCGCGCAAAGCCCAGCTCGGCATGGCTGAAATCGCCTTCCGCGCTGCGCGGCTTAACGCTGACCCAGTCCAGACCATCGTGTGATCCGGCCGCGCTGATCTCGAAGCTCTCGTGCAGCTGTGCGGCCGAACCCGACAGCAGCATCACCGGTGTCGCCGTGAGCGCGGCTGCCACCGGTTTGACCGACACCTGCGCCAGCTCGCGATCGTAGAACCACAGATTCTTGCCGTCGGCCACCAGCAGTTGGCCGCGCTCGCCACTGGCAGGCGTGCTCGCCTGATCCTTGGCGGCCTTGCCAGCCGTGCCGGGGGCCGTCCCGGTCGCCGCGCCAGTAGCCGCTCGCGGCTGATAATCCCAGCGGAATTTTCCCGGTCGCAGCACCACCAGCGTGCCCGCGCCGGCCTCGATTTCGCTGCCGTGCGCGTCGGTGACGGTCTGGGTAAACGCAGTGCGCAGACTTGTCATGCCATCCAGATAGCGCTCCAGCGCGGTGCTGGAGGCATCCGGGGCGGCGCCGGCCGCAGCGGCAACCCAAAAAATCGCGGCCCATGCGAGCCAGCACTGCGCTCGCAATCTTAACTCCCACGCTCGCCACGGCGTCATAGCTGCTGCCGCATCAGTGGTTACGGGGGAGGCGGCGCCAGCACTTCGCGCCCGCCATTGGATTGCAGCGGACCGACGATTCCGGCCTGCTCCATCGCCTCGAGCATGCGGGCTGCGCGGTTGTAGCCGATTTTCAAACGGCGCTGAACGTAGGAGATCGATGGCTTGCGCTCGCTGGTCACGATCCGCACCGCCTCGTCGTACAGCGGGTCCTGTTCCGGATCCCCGGCGCCGATGCCGCCGTTGTCGTCCTCTTCGCCGTAGATGCCGGGGATCGGCGTCGACGGACCTCGAAGCACCTCTTCGATGTAATTCGGCCGCGCTGCCTTCTTGAGTGCTTCGACGACGCGATGCACTTCCTGGTCGGAAACAAACGCACCGTGGATTCGTGTCGGCATGGAGGTACCGGGCGGCAGATACAGCATGTCGCCGTGACCGAGCAGTGATTCGGCGCCCATCTGGTCGAGGATGGTGCGCGAGTCGACCTTGGCCGAGACCTGAAAGGCAATGCGCGTCGGTATGTTGGCCTTGATCAGCCCGGTGATCACATCGACCGACGGCCGCTGCGTGGCCAGTACCAGATGAATACCCGAGGCGCGCGCCTTCTGCGCCAGTCGCGCGATCAGCTCCTCGACCTTCTTGCCGACGATCATCATCAGATCGGCCAGCTCATCGATGATCACCACCACGAACGGCAGCGGTTCAAGATTGGGGATCTGGCTCTGGTCGATACCCGGATCGTTGGCGGCTCGCAGCAGCATGACCGGATCGCGGATTGGTTTGTTGTCGGCGATCGAATCCTTGACGCGGCGGTTGTAGCCGGCGATGTTGCGCACCCCGAGCGTCGCCATCACCTGAAAGCGCCGCTCCATCTCGGCCACACACCAGCGCAGCGCATTCGCGGCCTGCTTCATATCGGTCACGACCGGTGACAGCAGGTGCGGAATACCTTCGTAGACCGACAGCTCGAGCATCTTCGGATCGATCATGATCAGCCGCACGTGCTCGGCCGTGGATTTGTAGAGCAGGCTCAGCACCATGGCATTGAGCGCGACCGACTTGCCCGATCCTGTGGTGCCGGCGATCAGCAGGTGCGGCATGCGCGCAAGATCGGCCACCATCGGCACACCGCCGATGTCCTTGCCGAGCGCCAGCGTGAGCGGCGAGGCGACGTCCTCGTAGGCCTTGGAGCGGATGATCTCGCCGAGCGTGACGACTTCGCGCTTTTCGTTGGGGATCTCGATCCCCATGACCGATTTGCCGGGAATCACCTCGACCACGCGTACACTGATGGTCGACAGCGCGCGCGCCAGATCCTTCGACAGCGCAGTGATCTGGCTCGCCTTGACTCCCGGCGCCGGCCGCATCTCGAAACGCGTGACCACCGGGCCCGGATGCACTGCCACCACGTCGACGTCGACGCCGAAGTCCTTGAGCTTGATCTCGACCAGGCGCGACATCGCCTCCAGCGCCTCGGGCGAATACGACGATTCGCGCTCGCGCGGACTGTCGAGCAGGTCGAGTGGCGGCAGCTCACGCGCCGACGGCGGATCGAACAGCGGCACCTGCCGCTCCTTTTCGACCCGCTCGCTCCTGAGCGGCGCCGGCGCCGGTGCGGAGATAGCCGGCGCAATCCGTGGCGCGACGCGCCGGTATTCGGCCTGCAGCGCTTCCTTGCGCTCGAGCTTGGCGCTGCGCCCGGCGTTGACCTCGCGCGTGCTAAACCAGCGTTCACGCACCCGGTGCACGGCCGACCAGGTCCAGGCCCCGAGCCGATCCATCACGCTGAACCAGGACACGCCGAAGCCGACGGCCGCGCCGGCCATCCAGCCGGCGAGCAACAACAGCGTCGCGCCCAGAAGATCAAGTCCCGACGCCAGGCTGCTCCCGGCGGCGCTGCCGACGATGCCACCGGCGCCCTGCGGCAGGCTGCCGGGAGTCCAATGTAACGATGCCAGCGCG
>DATNNU010000177.1:0-6197 GCA_035601675.1 Steroidobacteraceae bacterium
TACAGGCCGCATAGCGGCCGTCGGTCAGCACCACGCCGGCCGGACCATCCCAGGGCTCCATGTGCGCGGAATAGAACTCGTAGAATGCGCGCAGATCGGCATCCAGCGTATCGACCGACTGCCAGGCCGGCGGGATCAGCAGCCGCAAGGCATGCATCATGTCGAGGCCGCCCATCAGCAGCAGTTCGACCATGTTGTCGAGGCTCTGCGAGTCCGAGCCGGTCAGCGACACCAGCGGCATGATATCGGTGAGGTCCGGCAGCAGCGGCGAGCGCAGTACGGATGCGCGCGCGAGCGCCCACTGCCGATTGCCTTCGATGGTGTTGATCTCGCCATTGTGGGCGACAAAGCGATACGGGTGCGCCAGGCGCCACTGCGGCAGCGTGTTGGTCGAGAAGCGCTGGTGGAACACGGCCACCGAGGCCTCGAGCCGCGGATCAGCGAGGTCGAGGTAGAACTCGGCCAGATGCTGCGGCATGACCATGCCTTTGTAGACGATGGTGCTGGCCGAGAGGCTCGGCACGTAGAACATCGGGTCGGAGGCGAGCTGCTTCTCGGCGCGGCGGCGCGCCAGGAACAGCTTGCGATTGAAGCTGGCATCGTCGATGTCCGCAATGCGGCAATTGACGAACAGCTGCTCGATGCGCGGCAGGGTCTTCAGCGCCTCGGGGCCGCAGGCTTCCGGGGTGGTCGGCAGCACGCGCCAGCCCGCCACACCTAAGCTCTCGCGCTCGAGCTGAGTCTTCAATTCGGTGCGCGCTGCCTCGGCCAACGCCGCATCCTGGTGCAGAAACACCAGCCCGCAGGCAAAGCGGGGACTGAGCTTGATCTTCGCGTCCCTGGCCAGCGCGCGCAGGAATTTCTCCGGCTTTTTGAGCAGCAGGCCGCAGCCATCGCCGGTCTTGCCGTCGGTGGCGATGGCGCCGCGATGCGTCAGGCGATTGAGGGAAGCGATGGCCGTTTGCACCAGCCAATGGCTGGGTTTGTCGTCCAGACTGGCGATCAGGCCGAAGCCGCAGCCGTCGCGCTCGAATGCCTCGCGGTACAGCCCGCGGTTGGTCTCATTGGTCATCGTCGTAGCCCTGTCTGTCGCCGCCGCCCGTCGAGGGCGAGCCGATCTGAAGCCGCTGGGCGGCGCGCACCCAGGGCGTATCTTGCAAGAACTGTGCGATTCCGGTGGCAGGTCTGGCACCCAAGGTACCGGCGCTGGGCCAAGCGGCCCTAAGTGCCTGCGGCACCAGCTGCCTACCAAATATACCGATCAGAGGCTGCCGGTCAACGGCGGCTTGGGGCGGGGCCGGGCGGCGCCCCGGCGGCGGGGTCTTGCCGCACGCCCGCATCGGCTGTCCGGCTCGCGTATGGTCAGGTCTCTCAAGGACACGCCGGGGCACCCGTGGCGCTCAACGCGACCATCTACAGTTTCGAGATTACACTCAACGACGCCGATCGCGGCGTCTACCAGGCGCTCGCGTTCCGTGCCGCGCGCCACCCGTCCGAGACTGCGGAATTCCTGCTTACGCGTGTGCTCGCGTACTGCCTGGAGTTTTGCGAGGGAATCGCGTTTTCGAAGGGGCTGTCGGATCCCGACGCCCCTGCCCTGGCGATCCGCGATCTGACCGGCGTCCTCAAGACCTGGATCGACATCGGTACGCCTGATACCGGCCGCTTGCACCGAGCAACCAAGGCCGCGCCGCGGGTCGTGGTGTACTCGCACAAGGATGTCGCCGCACTGCTCGCAGCGCTCGCGGCCGACGCGGTGCACCGGGCCCACGAGATCGAGATCTACGCGCTGGACCGTGAGCTGCTCGCCGCCCTGGCGGGGCGGCTGGTAAAGCGCATGTGCTTCGACCTCGCAGTGACCGAACGCACGCTGTACCTGACATTCGACGATCAGACCTTGAGCGGCACGGTGACGCCGCAGCGGCTCGGTGCCGCGGCATGAAGGCCACTGTCCCGCTTAGGCTCCAGCGGGCGCGTTCAGCTACGATTCAGTTGCGCCGGATTATTCTTTCATCCAGGCGCCTAGGCGGCTCCGAGACTCCCAGCGGCCCTTTCGTGCGGCTCGGATTTGAGCCACGCCCCGCTTCTGCGCCACGACCCCCCTAAGGAAATCCGGCGGGTTGGCGCTACAGATTTGCGCCAGCCTGCCGGCGCTCCTTTCCGATAATCGTCCTGCTGTCAGACAACTCTGGCGCCGAAAGGTAGCGGGGCAGTTGCGTCGACTCAGCACTTGCGACGCACGAAAGTGAGAAACAACGCACTGCATCGCGAGTCGCATTCAGGAATTATTCATCTGTCTTTAGTTATTGTTTACGCCAAGGCACCCACGCGGCCCCGGGACTCCCAGCGGCGCATTTAGCTGCTCGGATTTGAGCCCCGCCCCGCTTAAGGCGCCGGACCCCCCGGCGATGCGGCGGGTTCGTGCTGCAGTTTGCGCGAACCCGCCGGTCCCTCTCGCTCCAATGCTTTGCATTCGCAGCTGGCGCCGCCAGCGGCCGGCTGCGGCGTGCGCACTTGTCCCTTTAGGCCGCCCCGCGCGGTCAGAACGCGTTCTTGCCGTCGATGATGCATCCAAGGGTCTTCAGCAGGATCTTCAGATCCAGCAGCACCGACCAGTTCTCCGCATAGTACAGATCCAGTTCGACCCGACGACGCACCTGCTCGGCGGTCTGGGTCGCACCGCGGTAGCCATTGACCTGCGCCCAGCCCGTCATCCCCGGCTTGACGCGGTGTCGGTGCGGATACTCATCGACAATTTCGTGTCCGAGGCGATCCTCGGTGCGCATGTCGATCGCATGAGGACGCGGTCCGACCAGCGACATGTCACCCTTGAGCACATTGAACAGCTGCGGCAGCTCATCGAGGCTCGTGCGGCGCAGGAATCGGCCGACCCGCGCGACCCGATCGTCGTCCCGCGAGGTCTGTACCAGGGCCGATGAATCCGCTGGCGTCCATCGCATGGTGCGAAACTTGAGCACATTGAACGCTCGGTTGTTCCAGCCGTGGCGGCGCTGGCGAAAGATGATCGGGCCGGGACTGTCGGCCCAGATCGCAAGCGCAATGATGGCGAACAACGGCAGCGACAGCAGCAAGAGAGTGCTCGCCAGCACGATATCCTCGCCTCGCTTAACGACCGCTCCCCAGCCGCGCAGCGGCCGATCCACCAGCAGGGCCGCCGGCAGGCAGTTACCGACATAGGCCCAGCCATGTTGAGGCCCGTTGAGCGCGAACTGTTGCGGGCAGATCGCGATCGAGGTCGCCAGCGACTTGAGCTGATGCGCGAGCGAGGCAAGTCGCTGCTCGGCGGCCGCCGGAATGGCAATCAGCACCCAATCAATCCGCCGGATCTTGCCGACTTCCAGCAGATCCTGGATCGTTCCGCGGGGGCGGTTCGCGGCGTCCTGGTGTCGTGTCAGCCGATCATCGAACACGCCGGCGATCTGAAGGCCGCTGGAATTGACCTGCTTGAAGTGCTGCACGACCCGATCCGCGAGCTCGCCGGCCCCGACGATGGCGACGACGTCGCGCAGACTGCCCCTGCGCTCGAAGAACTGAAGGGCCCTGACCAGCAGCAATCGATTGGCCATCACGGCGCTCCAACCGAGCATCGCCCACAGCGCGAGCCAGCCGCCCGGCGCACGGTGCAATGACCCGGTCGCATAGCCGATTAAGAGCATGAGCAGCGTAAACACCACGAACCGCCACGACAGCTCGTGCGCGTTCCAGTGATGATCGCGAGGCTCGCGCACAGTCTCCGGGCGCGAGGCTCGCAGCACGAACGGCGCGATGAGTGCCGCGACCGTCACCCGGCTGCCCAAGGCAGCCCAGACGTGTCCCGGCAGGACGCGCGTGACCGACAGCTGCACCCAGAGCAGCCCGCTCAACCAGCCGCTCAGCGCGATCGCGCAAGCATCGCCCAGTGCCAAAAGATCGTGCGCCAGCGCGATGACGTCGCGGCTCAGGCCGCGCGGAATTCTCGGCGCCACAGGGTCGATAGTCGTGTCTGCAGATGGGAACTGTGGGTTCATTGCAATGCTGAAACTCGGCAATTGGATTGCGCTGTTAACGCGGATACTCTCATGCGGCCACCGCGCGGTCGGCATGTCGTCCATTGACGACAGTCAAGCGCGACTTTGTAATTTTTTGCTTTGCGTCTGCCTCTGAAGGAGCGACGCGGCAGTGACCTGGGCGACAGCGATGCGGCGCCTCCCCCGCATGGCCAGTCCGCGGCTCGGATCCGAGCCGGTGCCGCCTCATCCCAGGCGGTGTATTCTTAGGGCCCCCAACTGCGTGCCGACATGAGCGATCCCACACGCCTCGAGCAGATCGAGATCAAGCTGTCTCACCTCGAGCGGGCACTGAATGAGCTCAATGATGCGGTGATCCGACAGCAGCGCGAGATTGAGCTGCTCACAGCGCGTAACCGGCAGCTCAAGCACCAGTTGGAACTGCTCGAGGCCGGCGGCGCGGCGAGCGCCGACGCCTATGAGCGGCCGCCACACTATTAGATAGACGCGTACGCCGAGTCCTGAGCGTTCAGGCAATGGTCCGTTGCCATCCCGAGCGCAGCGTATCGGCACGATCCAGGTACCAGCTCACGGTCCTGCGCAGGCCCGCCTCGAGCGAGATCCGCGGCGTGAAGGCGCATTCGCGTTCGATCTTCGTGCAGTCGATCGCATATCGCCGGTCATGTCCCGGACGGTCCTTGACGTGGCGCACCAGCCGCTCGCTGATCTCGCCCTGCGCCACGGCGCAGTTCGGAAAGCATTGGCGTAACTCATCGGTCGAGCCCAGGTAGTCATCGACGATGGCGCACAACTTGTGCACCAGATGAATGTTCTCGCATTCCGATCGCCCGCCGATGTTGTAGACCTCACCCGGCCGGCCCCGCCTCAGCACCGCCTCGATGCCGCGGCAATGGTCTTCCACATGCAGCCAGTCGCGGACGTTGCGCCCATCGCCATAGACGGGCAGCGACTTGCCGACGATGAGTTGAGAGATCATCAGCGGGATCAGCTTCTCGGCAAACTGATATGGGCCATAGTTATTCGAGCAATTGCTGATCGTCGTCTGCAGGCCATAGGTGTGGTGATAGGCACGCACCAGGTGATCCGAGGCGGCCTTGCTCGCCGAGTACGGCGAGTTGGGCGCGTACGGGGTCGATTCCGTAAACGGCGGATCCTCGGGGCCGAGCGAGCCATAGACCTCGTCGGTCGAGACGTGATGGAAGCGATGTGTCGGGACAGTCCCCTCCTCGAGCCAGACGCGGCGCGCGGCCTTGAGCATCGAATGGGTGCCGATGATGTTGGTCTGCACGAACGCGTCGGGGCCCTCGATCGAGCGATCGACATGCGATTCGGCCGCGAAGTGCACGATGGTGTCGAGCCGCTCCTCGCGCAGCAGCTGCTCCACCAGAGGCGTGTCGCAGATGTCGCCGTGAACGAAGCGGAACTCGGCGCGGTCTTGCGCGGCCCTCAGATTGCTGAGATTGCCGGCGTAGGTCAGCGCATCGAGCACCACCAAGCGGTCTCCCGGATGCTGCCCCAACCAGTAGTCCACGAAGTTGGCGCCGATGAATCCGGCCCCGCCCGTTACGAGTAGTCGCGCCATGCCGGTCCGCTTAGATTCCTGTCCAGCCAGGGCATTCAGTATAAGGACGGTGACATCAGCCGCGCGAGAGCTGCGTCAAAGTGGCGCGCAGATTCCGCCGCCAGTGCTCGGGGGTCAGGCCCAGCTGCGCGACGGCCTCGCGGGTGTCGAGCACACTGTTCGCCGGCCGGTGAGCGGCGGTCGGATAGTCTTTCGTTGCAATCGGCGTGACGCTAGCCGGCTGCGGCAGTAAACCTGCCGCCAGCGCGTCCTCGGCAATCGCGCAGGCGAACTCGTACCAGGTTGCGACCCCGCCGTCGGTCCAGTGCAGGATACCGTGCACGCGCGGTAATTCGGCGATCCGCCAGAGTGCGCGCGCAATCGAGAAGGTCGCGGTCGGCGTGCCGGTCTGATCGGCCACGACGCGCACGGCGCCGCGCTCACGCATCAGCCGCAACATCGTCAACAAGAAATTTTTGCCGTGTGCCGCGTAGACCCAGGCGGTGCGCAACACCACGGCCCGCTTGGGCAGCGCTCGCAGCACCGCCTGTTCTCCGGCAAGCTTGGTGCGCCCGTAGACACTGAGCGGATTGGGGGGATCGCTGGGT
>DATNNU010000178.1:0-3095 GCA_035601675.1 Steroidobacteraceae bacterium
TGTCGCACAGCACCCGCCACTGGAATGCGAGCGAGCGCGGACTGGCCTGCTCGAAGATCAACAGCTGCAGCGCCGGCGCCAGCTGCGGCGTCGCCACGTAGCGCGTGCGGTAGGTGATACTGACGCCGCCGACGTCGAGCAGCCACTCCAGCTCGGCCTGCAGCGGCGGCTCGCTGGCGTCCAGTCGCGCGGCAACCAGGCCGGCCAGAAAGTGGATACGCTCCAGTCGCCGCCCGAGCATCAGCAGCCGCCAGCCGTCGTCCTGCGTCATGTCGTCGAGCGCAAAGCCGCACAGGGCGGTCAGTGATACCAGCAGCCGATCGAGGCTTTCGAGCGGATCGGCCAGCTTCGAGCCGGCCTCGTGAAAGTGCCGCTGCATGACGCTGATCGAGCGCCAGTGTTCGGCCGACAGCCGGCTGCGCGATTGCGTTGCGCACCAGCCAAGCCTGCCCAGATCCGCGCTCAGCCCAAACTCCAGCGCGTCGTCATACACACCTTCGACCGGATCGCCGTCGGCCGTCAGCACGCCGTAGCGCTCGCATTGTTCGCGCGCGCTGCGCCAGATGGCGGCATTGGTGCGCATCGCCAGCGTCGCGCGCAACAGTCGCGCCTTGTCCTCGCAGCGCTCCGAGTAGCGGCCGAGCCAGTACAGATTCTCCACCAGCTGCGAAGGCAGATCATCGTGGCGCAGATAGCGCTGCGGCGGGGCGACCGCGGCCTTGATGGCCGGCACCGCCGGATCGGCCAGCACCCAGACGTCCTTGCTGCCGCCGCCGCGCTGGCTGGAAACGATGTCGACCACACCCTCGGCGGCGATACGCGCCAGCCCGCCGGGCATGATCTCGTAGCCGCCCGGCGTCGCCACCGCATACACGCGCATGGTCAGCGTGCGCGGCGCCAGCCGCACGTTGGCGCCGGCGCGCCAGGTCGGCGCCTGCGACAATGACACGCGTTCCTGCGCCACGTAGGCGTACGGCCGGCTGCGCAGGCGCAGTATCAGCGCCGCAATCTCTTCTTCGCCCAGATCACGGCCGAAGCACGGCTCGAATTTCTGGTTTGGAAACGCCGGCTTCACCACCAGCCGATCCAGATGTGCGATCGCGTACTCGAGTGCCGGCTTCTCGCCGCACCACCAGGTCGCCACCGACGGCAACCGCAGCGATTCGCCGAGCAGCACACGGGCCGCACCCGGCAGAAACCCCAGCCACGCGGCTGACTCGAGTACCCCGGTGCCCAGCGCATTGGCGAGCACCACGCGCCCGGCGCGCACCGCGCCCAGCAATCCCGGAACACCGAGCGCCGAACCGGCGCGAAACTCGAGTGGATCGCAAAAATCATCGTCCAGCCGGCGCAGGATCGCGTGCACGCGCCGCAGGCCGGACAGCGTCTTGAGAAAAACGCTATCGTCGCGCACCGTCAGATCCTGCCCCAGTACCAGCGGCAGTCCCAGTTGCCGCGCCAGGTAGGCGTGCTCGAAGTAAGTTTCGTTGAAGGGGCCCGGCGTCAGTACCACCACCAATGGCGGGCTGGCGTCATCTGCGAGCCGGGTCAGGCTTTGGCGCAGGGTATTGAAAAATCCGGTCAGCGGCCGCGTGCCCAGTTGATTGACCAGTCCGGGCAACACGCGCGCGATGATGGCGCGATTCTCGAGCGCGTAACCCGGCCCCGAGGGTGTCTGGGTGCGATCGCTCAACACCCACCAGCGGCCGTCGGGCGCGCGCGCCAGGTCGGCGGCGTACAGGTGCAGCCAGGTATCGCCCCGCGGCCGCGTGCCGTGCGCGGCCCAGAGGAAATTCGGATGGCCGAAGGCCAGCTCGGCCGGCACGACGCCGTCGGCGATCAGCTTCTGCGGCCCGTAAAGGTCGGCCAGCAATGCATTGAGCAGCTGCGCGCGCTGCTTGAGGCCGGCCTCGAGTTCGCGCCACTCGCGGTGATCGATCAGCAGCGGCAGCGGATCGAGCTGCCAGGGCCGGTCGCGCCCCTGCGGGTCGGCGTAGACGTTGTAGGTAACGCCGTTCTCGATGATCAGCCGTCGCGTCATGTCGACGCAGCGGCGCACCGTGTCCGCCCCGCCTTTCGACAGCTGCTCGATCAGCGGCCGCCAGTGCGCACGGATCGAGCCGTCGCGCTCGAGCAGCTCGTCATAGCGCTGCGCACTGCCCGGGTAGAGAAAGGGATTCGATTCCGCCATCGTGAGCCCGGGCATTTGCGGCCAGGGCGCTCAGCCGGAGCGACGCAGATCGAGCGTGAATGGGAAGTCGGGATTGGCCCACTCGCGCGGTGCGAACGCGGCGCCGGCGCCGCTCGAGACGCTGGCGGGCGTATGGCCGAGTCGAAAGAAGCGCCCCAACCGACGGCTCTCGGCCTCGAACGAGTTCACCGGAAAGGTGTGGTAGCTGCGGCCACCCGGATGTGCGACGTGATACTGGCAGCCGCCGAGTGAGCGCTGCATCCAGGTGTCGACCAGATCAAAGGTCAAAGGCGAATTGACTCCGAGGCGCGGGTGTAGGGCTGCGGACGGCTGCCACGCACGATAGCGCACCCCGGCCACGAATTCTCCTACGACGCCGGTCGGTCGCAGCGGTACCCGTCGGCCATTGCAGGCGATCGCGTAGCGATCCGGCGCCAGGCCCGTGACCTTGACCTGCACGCGCTCTACTGACGAGTCGACATAACGCACCGCCCCGCCAGCCGCCCCCTCCTCGCCCATCACATGCCACGGCTCGAGTGCCTGCCGCAACTCCAATTCCAATCCCGCGATCGCGAAGTCGCCGTATTTCGGGAACCGGAATTCGAAATGCGGCGCGAACCACGCCAGCTCCAGAGCGTAGCCGGCGGCCCGCTGCTCCTCCAGCACGTCGCGGAAATCCTGCTCGACGAAGTGCGGCAGCATGAAGCGATCGTGCAGCTCGGTGCCCCAGCGCGCGAGCCGCGCCGGACGGTACGGCGCGCGCCAGAAGCGCGCCACCAGCGAGCGCAACAGCAGCTGCTGCGTCAGGCTCATGCGGTGGTGCGGCGGCATTTCAAACGCGCGCAGCTCGAGCAGTCCCAGGCGGCCGTTGGGCCCGTCGGGCGAGTACAGCTTGTCGATGCAG
>DATNNU010000179.1:0-4574 GCA_035601675.1 Steroidobacteraceae bacterium
GCCGTCCACCGGTATGGTTCATGCGCCAGGCCGGTCGCTATCACCGCCATTATCAGCGGCTGCGCGCAAAGCACGAATTCATCGAGCTGTGCAAGCAGCCGCAGCTGGCGGTCGAGGTCAGCCTCGGGCCGATCGAGGACTTCGGCTTCGATGCGGCGATCCTGTTTTCCGACCTGCTGTTTCCGCTGGAAGCGATGGGCATGGGGTTGCGCTACGAGCCCGGGCCGAAGCTCGACTGGCACCTGCGCAGCTGCGCCGATCTGGCGAAGCTCAGCGGCGGCGCCGCGCGCGCTGCGCAGATGTCGTTCCAGGCCGAGGCGATCGCGCGGCTGCGCGCACGGCTGCCGGCCGAGACCTCACTGATCGGCTTCGTCGGCGGCCCCTTCACGCTCTATGCCTACGCGGTCGCCGGGTCACACGAAGGCTTTGCGCGCGAAGGTGTCGCTGGGCTCGACAACGGGCTTTACGAGGGCTTCAACGAGCGCTTGTGCGAACTGCTGGCCGCCAACATGGCGCTGCAGGCCGAGGCGGGTGCGGATTGCGTGGCGATCTTTGACACCGCTGCCGGCTCGCTGAGCGCCGAACAGTTTGCGCGCCTGGCGGTGCCGGCGCTGGCGGCGGTGGCGCGCGCGTTTCGCGCCCGCTGCCCGGCTACGCCGCTGATCTATTACTCGCGCGATACCGGACCTGAGCACTGGGCGGCGTTGCGCGACATCGATCTGCAGTGTCTTGGGATCGACTGGCGGCACGTGCTGGACCAGGCGCTGCTGGCACAGGCCGATCGCTGGAGCGTGCAGGGCAATATTGATCCGCAGTGGCTGCTGTTGCCGCCTGCGGTGCTGGAGGGGCTGGTGCGCGGGGTCTTTACGCGCGTACTGGCGCTGCCAGCGGCGAAACGCGCGGCCTGGGTCTGTGGGCTCGGGCACGGGGTGCTGCAGCACACCCCTGAGGACAATGTGCGGCTGGTACTCAAGGTTCAGCGGGAGATGTTCGGTGAACGCAATTCTGGCTGATCCCCTGATCGCGAAATACGATGTCGCCGGACCGCGCTACACCAGCTATCCGACGGTGCCGTACTGGGAGGCGGCGCCGAGCGCCGGGCAATGGATCGAGCGCATCGGCGCCGCGCTCGGGGAGTCGGCCGAGCACGGCGCGGCGATCTACCTGCATATCCCGTTCTGCCGTGCGCTGTGCACTTTCTGCGGCTGCAATACCCGCATTACCCGCAGCCACAGTTTTGTCGCGCCCTATATCCAGTCGCTGCTGGCCGAGCTCGACCTGTACCAGCGGCACCTGGGCGTCTCGCTGCTGGATTTCGGCGAGCTGCACTTCGGCGGCGGTACGCCGACTTTCCTGACGCCCGAGGAGCTCGAGTCGCTGCTCGAGGGTCTGTTCCAGCGCCTGCGGCCGCGCGCCGATGCGGTGGCCTCGATCGAGGTCGATCCGCGCGTGACCACGGCCGCGCAGCTCGAGGTACTGGCGCGCTATGGCTTTCGTCGGCTGAGTCTGGGCGTGCAGGATTTCGATCCGCGCGTGCAGCAGATCGTCAATCGCGTGCAGAGCGAGCAGCAGGTGCGCGAAGTGACGCAGGCCGCGCGCGCGCTCGGCTACCACAGCGTCAATTTCGATCTGATCTACGGGCTGCCGCTGCAGACGCTCTCCAGCGTCGAGACGACCATGGACGCGGTCTGCCGGCTGCGGCCCGATCGCATCGCGCTGTATGGCTATGCCCATGTGCCATGGATCAGACCCGGACAGAGGCGCTTTACCGAAATTGATCTGCCGGAAGGCGCAGAGAAACGCGCGCTGTACGAGCTGGGTCGAGCGCGCCTGGAACGTGAAGGCTATCGGGAGATTGGACTCGACCACTTTGCGCTTGAGACCGACAGCCTGTGGCAGGCGCTCACCAGCGGCACCCTGCACCGCAATTTCATGGGCTATACGACCGCCTTCACCCGACCGATGATCGGCCTGGGCGTGTCCTCGATCGGCGATGCCGGCGATGCTTTCGCGCAGAATGAAAAGGACCTGCAGCGCTATCAGGAGCGCGTCGCCCTCGGCGAACTGCCGATCCAGCGCGGCCACCTGCTCGATACCGAGGACCAGGTGCTGCGCCGGCACATTCTTCGGCTGATGACGCGTCTGGAGACGCACTGGGATCAGCCGGCCGACTACACCGACTATGTGAGCACGGCGTTGCTGCGGCTGGCCGAACCGGCGGCCGACGGACTGGTGCAGCTCGGCGCGGCGAGCTGTCGGGTCACGGAGAAAGGCCGCGGCTACCTGCGCAACATCTGCATGGCGTTCGATGCCCGGCTGGCGCGCCGCCTGCCCGACAAGGCACTGTTCAGCCGCACGGTGTGATCGCGCTCAGAACGGCTTCACCACCGCCAGCACGATGATCGGCAGCACCAGCAGCAAGGCCGCCTCGTTGAACAGGCGCAGCGCGAACGGACTTGGCATGGTCGCCGAGCGCTGCAGCCGCCCCAGCAATGCGCGGCAACCCAGGTGATAGCCGATGAGGCCGCCTACGAATATCAGCTTGAGCATCAGCCAGCGGCCGCTGTCGTGGAAGCCCAGCCAAAGCCAGAGCCCGAACAGCAGCGCAAAAGCCGCCATGATGCTCATGAACGCGAACAGGCGCCGCGCCATCACCACCAGCCGACGCACGTCTTCCCCCTGGATGAGGCCTTCGGCGCAATGCACGAAGATACGCGGCAGGTAGAACAGTCCGGCGAGCCAGGCGATGACCGCGAACAGATGCAGCGCTTTGATCCACAGCATGATTGGGCACCTTAGCGCGACTCGAAGCGCTTAAGCTATCCCTTACGATGAAGCCAATTTCCGAACCGGAGCTCGCCGCGCGCGACAGCGGCCGATCTGCGCTGTGGATCAGGGCGCTGTCGCGATTGCCGCTCAGTGTGCTGTATCGACTGACCGCCCTGATCATGTGGCTGCTGCGCCATGGGCTGCGTTTTCGCGTCGCGGTGGCGCGCGACAATCTGCGCCGCTGCTTTCCGGAACGCACCGAGGCCGACATCGAATCGCTGCTCGGCGACTACTATCGGCAGCTGGCGCAGGTGGCGGCCGAATTCCTCAAGATGGCGGACCTGTCAGCCGATCAGTTGCGCACTCATCTGCAGCTGCACAACGTCGAGCGGGTCAATGCCGAGACCCGCGCCGGACGATCGGTGCTGCTGCTGGGTGCGCACCAGTGCAATTGGGAATGGACGTTGCAGGCGACGGTGTTGTATCTGGGTGTGCAGATCGACGCAGCCTACAAGCCGCTGCACGCGGCCGGCTTTGACCGAGAACTGCGCAAACTGCGCTGCCGTTACGGGGCGCACCTGATCGCGGCCAAAAAGCTGGTGCGCGAGGTGGTTCGCCGCCGCGGCCAGCTGCATGCGGTGGCGCTGCACGCCGATCAGATGCCGGCCTCGAGTGGCCGGCGCCAATGGTTGACTTTTCTAGGCCGCGATACCGCGTTCTATCCGGGGCCGGGCGAAATCGCACGCATGACCGGTTATGCCGCGTTCTTCGTCCAGATGCGTCGCCTGAGCCGCGGCCAGTACCAGCTCGATCTGTTACCGATCTGCGCCGCCGGCGAACGACCCGATCCGCAGATCTTTACCGCGCGCTACGCGAGTCTGGTCGAAGCGATGATCCGGGCCAATCCGGCCGACTGGACCTGGATACACCGGCGCTGGAAGGCTTCGCGGCCGCTCGAAGCCTCGAGCGAACCGGCAGCGCCAACAGCCGAGCCCAAAGCGGGCGGATCCGCTCGCTAAGCTCGTGGCGCCTCAGCCCCCGGCGACGCTGCTGCGCACGCCGTCCCACCAGTAATGGACGTGGTGTCCGAACTGGTGCATGTCGGCGTTGAACTGCTGTCCCGCCTCGCGCGCTCCATGCGCCACACGCCGACCAAATTCGGTCGAGCCCTGTTTGACAGTGGCGCCAAACTGGCGGGCGTGACTACGGATGGACGCTGTCGTGGTGCCCGATGAGTCCGAGTCCGGCTGGGTCGCCAGAACCGGTGCGGCCGCGGCGAGTAACGCGATGATGGCGGGAAGACGAAGTCGTCTGCGAGACATTGGTGCATCCCCTGACGCGTTATCGAACGGCCTGAATGTTACCATTTTCAGCGCCATCGCGCCCTGTCGGCAATCAGCGACAGACGATAAAATTAATATAAATCAGTGACTTACTTCGGAAGAAATCGTTTTGTCACGATCGTCTTCGCCGGCGGGGTACGGGTGCCGCCCACAGTCTTGCCGGGGTGGCGGTGCGTCCGTGGGACGGCCACTGCGCGCTGCTTGAGCAGCGCCTGACGTGCGGCTTTCGCCTGACCGGAGGACGAGGGCTGCACCAGCGTGGCCTGCGGTTGGGCGGCCAGCGCGCCGCCGAGCGGCAACGCGAGCAACAGCGCCAGTACCAGCGTCAGTACCAGCGCCCAGCCGCTGCGGGCCAGCGGCTGGCGCAGGGTCGGCCGACCGGTGGTCGGCGGGTGGCGGCGATCGGTGGACATCGGGCGGCATTATACCTGCCGCACGACGGGGCCCTATCGGCAGGGGCAA
>DATNNU010000180.1:0-2819 GCA_035601675.1 Steroidobacteraceae bacterium
TGCGCAGGCCCGACGGTAGCGAGGAAACATACGAGGTGTTGCAGGCGCACTGGGATGGGCATGCGATGCGCGTCGAGCTCGAGGGCGTAGCCGATCGCGACGCCGCCGCCGGCCTGCGGGATTGCGAGATCCTGATCGAGCGCATCGAGCGGCCGTGCGCCGGGCCGGCCGAGTATTACCGTGAGGACCTGGAAGGCTTCACGGTGCGCAATACCGAGGGCGCGCTGCTGGGCATATTGCAGCACTTCCTCGAGGCTCCGGCCGGGGCGTTGATGGTGGTGAAGGCCGAGGACGGGCGCGAGCGCTGGCTGCCGGCAACGGCACCGCACTTGAAGCGCGTGGACCTGCAGCAGCGCGAGATAGAGATCGACTGGCCGGCGGATTTCTGAGCGTGCGCATCGAAGTCGTCACGCTGTTTCCGGCCCTGATCGAGGACGCGTTGCGACACGGCGTGCTCGGAAGGGCGATTGAGCGCGGCCTGCTGAGCGTTGGTACGCAAGATCCGCGACTGCACACCCAGGACGTGCACCGCACGGTGGATGATCGACCGTACGGCGGCGGTCCCGGGATGGTGTTGAAGCCCGAGCCGTTGTGCGCGGCGATCGCCACGGCGCAGCGGCGCCTGCCGGCGGGCAGTGTGCGCATTGCGCTGTCGCCGCAGGGGCAGCTGCTGACGCAGCCACGGGTGCAACAGCTCGCGAGCCTGCCCGGAATGGTGCTGATCGCCGGGCGCTACGAGGGCATCGACGAGAGAGTGCTTGAGCTTGCGGTCGACCAGGAACTGTCGATCGG
This sequence comes from Steroidobacteraceae bacterium, assembly GCA_035601675.1. GTDB lineage: Bacteria > Pseudomonadota > Gammaproteobacteria > Steroidobacterales > Steroidobacteraceae > FEN-1191. The sequence goes on from DATNNU010000180.1 coordinate 793, forward strand.
CGATTATGTGGTGTCCGGCGGCGAGCTGCCGGCACTGGTGTTGATCGATGCGCTGGCGCGGCTACAGCCCGGCGCGCTGGGCGACGAACGCTCCAGCGTCGACGAATCGTTCGGCGACGGTTTGCTGGACTGGCCGCACTACACGCGGCCGGATGTGTACCAGGGACGGCTGGTGCCGGCGGTGCTGAGTTCGGGCGATCACGCCGCGATCCGGCGCTGGCGAGCGACGCAGAGCGTAGGGCGCACCTGGCTGCGACGGCCAGAGCTGATCCGCCGCACGCCGCTCGATGCCGAGCGCAGGACTTTGTTGGAAGAATTTTTGCAGCAGCAGCGCGACAGCGCTGGCGAGACTTGAGGAGACGACGATGAACATCATTCAGACACTCGAAGCCGAGCGCATGACCCGCAAGGTACCGGCGTTCAAGCCCGGCGATACGGTCGTGGTGCAGATCAAGGTGGTCGAAGGCGATCGCGAGCGCGTCCAGGCGTATGAAGGCGTCGTCATCGCGCGCAGCAATCGCGGCTTCAACTCCTCGTTCACGGTACGCAAGATCTCGCACGGCGAGGGCGTCGAGCGCACTTTCCCGATCTACAGTCCGAGCATCACCGAGATCGCGGTCAAGCGCCGCGGCAGCGTACGGCGCGCAAAGCTGTACTACCTGCGCGATCTTGCTGGCAAAGCCGCGCGCATCGAGGAAAAGGTCTAATATCAAGCGCGCTTCCGGCGCCCTGCGCAACACGCCGTAGTAGGTTGGGAATCGCCGCTAAGCGATTTCAAACGCGCATCGGTTTGCAGTCCGGGGCGCGTGCAGCGCGCTCGATACCAGGCCCTTTAGCGAATGCATTACATCGGCAGATTTTTCTACGGCCTATGGCGCGGCCTCGACGTGCTGCGCCGCTGCCTGCATTTGCTGTTGCTGCTGGCGCTGTTCGGCATCCTCATCGGCGCGCTGCGGCAGGCGACGCCGCGGCTGCCGCAGAAAGCGGCGCTGGTCGTGCGGCCCTCGGGCGCCATCGTCGAGCAGCTCAGTGGCCAGCCGATCGAGCGTGCACTCAACGAGGCGCAGGGGGAAGGTATGCCGCAGACGCTGCTCTGGGACCTGACCACCGCGATCCGCGCCGCCGCCAGTGATCCGCGCATCGTGGTGCTGGTCATCGATACCGATGACATGGGCAGTGCCGGGCAGGCCAAGCTCGAGGAACTCGCCGCTGCGATCGCCGCATTCCGCCACAGCGGCAAGAGGATCATCGCCCACGGCACTTATTTTCTGCAGAGCCAGTATTACCTCGCCTCGCAGGCCGATGAGGTGTACCTGGATCCGTTCGGCTTCGTATTGCTCGACGGCTACGATCGCTATCGCATGTTCTTCAAGGACGCGCTCGACAAACTCAGCATCGACATGCATCTGTTTCGCGCCGGCAAGTTCAAGAGCGCTGCCGAGACCTTCACCCGGCGCGACATGTCGCCCGAGGATCGTGAGGAGAGCGATGCCTATCTGCAGGCGCTGTGGCGCGGCTACCGCACGGCGGTTTCAAGCGCACGCAACCTGAAGGCCGAAGCGATCGCGCAGTACGCGAACAGCTATGTCGCCGCGGTGGCCGTCGCCGGCGGCGATACCGCCAAGGTCGCCAAGGACAGCGGCCTGGTCAGCGGCCTGAAGACGCAGCAGCAGATCGAGGACCAGCTGATCGATCTGGCCGGCGCCGATAGCGCCGGCAAATCCTACCGGCGGGTAAGCGTTGCGGATTATCTGCGCGCTACGCACGCCGAGGACAAGCAACGCGGCAAGGGTCAGGCGATCGGTGTCGTCGTGGCAAGCGGTGAGATCCTGGACGGCAAGCAACCGCCGGGTACGATTGGCGGCGAGTCGACCGCCCAGCTGCTGCGCGAAGCGCGCCAGGACGATGACATTCGCGCCGTGGTGCTGCGGGTCGACAGTCCGGGCGGCAGCGTGCTGGCTTCCGAGCAGATCTATCGAGAAGTCCAGGCACTCAAGAAGGACGGCAAACCGGTGGTGGTCTCGATG
>DATNNU010000181.1:0-12423 GCA_035601675.1 Steroidobacteraceae bacterium
CTGCGCGACCAACGGTGTGATCGCATCGATCAGCTGGCTCTCCTGGTAGGGCTTGCCGAGATAGTCGTTGACGCCCAGTTCGATCGCGCGGGCACGATGCTTCTCGCCGACACGCGAAGTGATTATGATGATCGGCACATCGCGCAGCCGTGGATCTTTGCGAACGTGCGCTGCCACCTCGTAGCCGTCCATGCGCGGCATCTCGATGTCGAGCAGAATTATATCCGGCACATTCTCGGCCAGCAGCGCCACTGCGTCCAAGCCGTCGCGCGCCGTCATTACCCGCATGCCATTGCGCTCGAGCAGTCGCTGGGTAACGCGCCGCACCGTGATCGAGTCGTCCACCACCAGCGCTAAGGTGCGGCGGTCGGTGCGATCACGCGTAATGACCGGCGTGCTGCGACCGCGCCATTCGGCGCGCACCAGCGCGCCGATGTCGAGGATGATCACGATGCGCCCGTCCCCCAGTACCGTCGCCCCGGAGATGCCGCGTATGCCGGAGATCTGCGGGCCGACCGGCTTGACCACGATTTCGCGGCTGCCGATCAGTTCATCGGCCACCAGGCCGGTCGAATGCTCGCCGGCGCGCACCAGCACGACCGGTATGGTCACGTCGCCGTCCGGCAGCGGCGAGGGTTCGATGCCCACGTACAGCGGCAACGGTTGAAGGCGGTATTTCTGGCCGCCGTGATTGAAGCTGGCACTATCGGAGCGCAGGTGCGTCGTCACTTCGTCGCGCGTGAGCCGCACCACACCTTCCACAGTTGGCAGCGGCAGTGCGTAATACTCATCGCCGGTGCGCACCACCAGCGCGTGACTGATGGCCAGCGTGAACGGCAGGCGGATCGTGAAGTGCGTGCCACGGCCCGGCGTGCTCTCCATGTGCAGCGCTCCGCCAAGTTTCTTGACCTCGACGGCGACCACGTCCATGCCAACGCCGCGGCCGGCCTGATGCGTCAGCGAGCTTGCGGTCGAGAAGCCCGGTTCGAGCACCAGCTGCATGACGTCCTCGTCCGACAGCACCTGATCGGCGCGGATCAGACCCAGTTCAAGTCCCTTGGCGCGGATGGCCGAAAGATTCATGCCGGCGCCGTCATCGCGCACTTCGACGATGACCTCGGCGCCCTCTCGCTTCAGGCTCAGATGAATGTGTCCGGTCTCTTCCTTGCCGAACGCGATCCGGTCGGCGGGCAATTCAATGCCGTGCACAACGGCATTACGCAGCATATGTTCGAACGGCGGCAGCATGCGCTCGAGCACCTGCCGATCGAGCTCGCCCGAGGCGCCCTCGACGATCAGCTCGGCACGCTTGCCGGTATCGCTCGCGGCCTGACGCACGATGCGCGCCAGGCGCTGCACGTGCCGCTGCACCGAGACCATGCGGGTGCGCATCAGTCCGTTCTGCAGCTCGGTCACCGTGCGCGACTGCTGCTGCAGCAGATTCTGCGCTTCCGCAATCAGGCTCTCGAGCAGACCCTGGATGCTCGCGACATCGTTGGCCGATTCCGCCAGCGCGCGCGAGAACTGCTGAATCGATGAATAACGGTCGAGCTCGAGCGGATCAAACTCCTGGCGGTGCCCCGCCTCGTTCTCATGCCGGTGCAGAATCTGCGCTTCAGTTTCCATCTCGAGCTTGCGCAGCTGCTCTTTGAGCCGCGTGACCGTGCGCGACAGCTCGCCCAGATTAAACTCGATAGAGCCGAGCTGCTGCTCGAGCCGCGCACGCGAAATGCTGACCTCGCCGGCATTGTTGAGCAGCTGGTCGAGCAGCTCGGCGCTGACGCGCGCCATGTCGACGCGGTCGGCCGCCACCACCGGTTCGCGGCCCGGCGGCAGCGGTGCCGGCGGTGCCTGCAGCTCGGCCGCGATCGGCGGCGCTGCGCCTGGCGGCTCGGTCACCGCCACCCTCTCGGAGAGATCGGCCAGCGTCACTACCACCGTCTGTTCCACCGGCTGTTCCACCGGCTCTTCCGCTGCTGGCGCTGCCAGCGGCTCGCTCGCGGCCGCGGCTATCTCCAACGCGGGCGCCGGCTGCGACTCGGGCGTGAGTTGCCACGCTGGCCCCGACTGAAATCCCGGCTCCGGCTGCAACTCCGGCTCGGGCCGCCATTCGGGCTCTGGCATCGGCAGCATGGACGTCTCGGCAACCGCTTCGCTGGCGGCTTCGAACGGCCAGTCTTCGATCGCCGCGGCTTCGAACGGCGGCACCTCAACCGGCGGGGGCGGCATGATCGGCGCGGCCGGCCCGACCGCCGCTGGCGCCGGAGTCTCACCGGCAGCGACCGATTGAATACGTGCGATCAGCGCCGGGGCACTGGCTGCCGGCCGGCCCGACGCGGTGGCCTCGCGCATGCGCGCCAGCTCGTCGAGCGCTTCCTGGGCCACGCTGCGGGCCGCTTCATCAGCGCTGGCAAGGCCAATCTCGATGCGGCCGACCAGGCTTTCAAGTTCGTGTGCCAGCTGACCCATGGCGTCGATGCCCGCCATGTGCGCACCCCCCTTGAGCGTATGCAGCGGGCGGCGCAATGCCGCCACCTGCCCACCGTCGTTGGGCGATGCGTTCCAGGCGGCCAGCGCCGACTCTGCGGCTTCGAGCAGCTCAACCGCCTCTTCGGCGAAGATCGCTGCGATCTCGGGGTCGAAATCGGCATGTTCCGCTTCGCTCGTGTCCGTGACCGGTGCGACCGGCGCGCGCGCAGGCGGCGGTTTGACTGCCGCGGGTGGCGTCAGCGGCGTCGGCGTCGGGACCGGCTCCGGCTGCAAGACTTCCGGCGGCAGGCGTTGCGCGGCGTCCGGGCGTATCGATGGCTCGGCATCCCTGAGCAGCGGCGGTACCGACAGGCTGATGCTGCTGCGCCCTGCAATCTCGTTGGCCTCGGCGATGCGGCGGTCCAAATCAAGTTCGGCACGCGCGATGCGGCCGCGTAGCGTGTCGTGCATCACGAAGAAGCCGGTACCCTCGTCGAGGTGGCCGGCGACCGCCTCCATCGCGACCATGCAGTCACCGAGCAGGATCAGATCCGAATCGTCGAGGCCGACACCGCTATCGAAGGCCTTGCGCAGCCAGTGGTTCATCGGATCGGCCAGGCGTATGCCGTGGCGCGCTTCAGCCATGGTCGAGCTGCCGGCCAGCGTGTGGCAGGCGCGATAGACCTCTTCGGGCAGCACGTGCGGCCCGCCCATGCGCCGCTCGCGCGCCAGCCATCCACGCACGATGCTGACGTGACTCGCCGTCTCGCGGGCATAGATCTCGCGCAACGCGGGATCGGGTTCCGAAAACGCGGGTTCCGAAGCCGCGGACGCGACGGATCCTGCGCCAGCAGCCCTGGTGGGGGCCGGCTGCGGCGGCTCGACGTGGTACGCGGCGCTGGCGGAGGTCGCCTCGCGCGCAGCGTCTAGGGCAGGTGTCGGCGCGACCGTGAGCTCTTCGCGACCACTCGCGAGCGCATGCGCCCGTGCGGCCAGAGGCGCAAGATCGGTGCGGTCGGGGTTTCCGGCTTCAAGTTCCGCGATCAGCTGCGGCAGCCCCGCTATCGCCGCACGCAGCGTCTGCAGCACCGGCGGCGAGCGTTGCAGCGTGCCATCCAGAATGCGGTTGAGCAGATTTTCGATCGCCCAGGCAAAGTCGCTGATGGCGCGCGCATTGACCATGCGGCCGCTGCCCTTGAGCGTATGGAACGAACGCCTGACCACCAGCAGTGCATCGATCTCGAGCGGACTGTGATCCCAGATCGGAAACTGCCGCTCGATCTTCGCCAGTTCCTCTTTGGCTTCCTCGACGAACAGCTGGATCAGGTCCGGATCCGGAATAGTTTCGTCGTGCAGCGAGGCGGCGCCAGCGGCGGCGGCCAGCAGCGGCGGCGGTGTCGGCGGCAGTTCGAGCCGTCGTATATCGGTGGTCTCGCCCGGAGGCGGCGAGCGGTCAATCAGCAGTGTCTTGGCATAGCTGCCGGTAGTGGCCGCCGTCACCGTCGGGGGCGCGACGCGCTCCGGGGCGCGCTTGAGCGCATCGAGACAGACTCGAGCGTTGTCCAGCATGTACCAGGGATCGCTGCGACCGGCCTGCAGGGTCTCGATGTAATACTCGAGGCTGACGATCGCGTCGGCCAGCCGATCCAGGTAATCGGGCGCCAGCGTGGTGCCGCCGGGCTGCATCACGCGCTTCAGGTGCGTCGTGATCTCCTCGATGATCTCCACCGCGCGCGACTTGCCGAGCATCAGCAGGCCGGCGTTGATGCCGCGCATGAGCTCCGGCCAGTTGTCGAAGCCGGCAGCATCGAGCGTGCCGCTGACGTTCTGCGCCACATACTCCTTGATGCGCGCGAGATTGACTATGCACTCGCGCAGCACCGCTCCCTGCACCTGCTGGAAGTCCTGGTCCGGCGACTCGCCATCGCCCGCCGCGTTCTTATTGCGTGGCAGGATCAGCCCGACCAGGTCATCGTCGAGATGGTCCTCGACCTTGATCAGACCCGCTGCCACCTGCACCAGCGCCGACTCGCTGTTGGCCTCGGTGCCGGCAATGATGCCTTCGAGCTTTCCGGTGGCCTCCTGCACGCGGGCGCGCAGCCCGCCCAGGCCAAGCACGCCGAGCGTATCGCCGATCTTCTTCAGCAGTGCGACCTGGGGCACCAGTTCTTCGGCCTGGCCGCCGCCGCGCCGCACGTAGATATCCATCACGTCCTTGACCTTCGACAGATCCTCGCGGATCGCCGCAGCCACGGTGTGCATCAGCTTGATCGAGGGCGCCGACAGATTCTCGCGCTCCTGCTCGATGGATTCGTCGACCGGCAACAGTTCATTGAGCCGGAACGAGGCGCGCACGGCCGCGACGCGCGGGCCGCCGCTGCCGGAGCGCGCGATGTAGTACAGCACGTTATTGAGCAGCTCGACCGGCGGGTGCTGCGCGTAGCGCCCCTCGCCCTGGTCGAACAGCCGCTTCATCTCGCGATCGGCCAGACCCAGCAGCCGCTTCACCGAGATGCTGCCGTCGACGCCGTTCTCGCGCAGCGATTCGATCAGTGCGCCGACCACCCACCACAACTGGAATACCGGCTGCGTTGCCGCCACCTGCTCCAGGCGCGTGGCAACCGCGGCCATGATCTCGAGATTCTGTTCGCTGCGCTCGCCGCGTATCCAGCCGATCAGCCCGGTCTGAAAGCGGGCGCGCAGGCGCCGCGCCCATTGCCCGACCGACAGCGGCGGCTCTCCCGGTACCGGTGCCGCCGGCTGCGCCTGGCGATCGGACTTGAGATTGAGCAGCAGCAGCGTGCCTTCCGACAGCAGCGCGCTGCCGCGTACCGCGCGCAGGTCATTCAGCAACGGCAACAGCACCAGCGCCAGATCGCGCCCGCCCGCGAGCACGCGCTCCAGGTAACCGGGCAGCTGCACCATCGAGCGCATCAGCGCGTCGAGCGTCTCGTCCTGGTTCCGGCGTTCGGTGCCGAGGCTGATCAGGTAGCGCGCCACCTGCTCCATTTCCTCGGCCAGCAGCGCAGCGCCGTAGATCTCCAGCAGCCGCAACACACCCTGTACCTGGTGCAGTTCGTGCCGGCAACGCTCGAGCAGCTCCATGTTGCCAGGCTGCTCGACGTGTGCTTCAAGCGCAGCACGGCCGTCGGCGAGCGCGACGCTGATCTCGCGCGCGACCATGTGCAAGGTTTGTGTGGCCAGCTCAGTCATGCTGCATATTCATTGGCTGCCGGGGCCCCACTCAGGAGCCGCCGAGCACCTTGACCTTCGGGTTCGCATAGGCGCCCGTGGCCGTGGGTGACGCCAGGGGCGAAACACCCGTTACTGCCGACTTCGAGTTCTGGGTCGCTTCCGAATTGGGCAACGTACGATGCAGGCCGCTCATCTCGGTACCGCCTCCGGGCAGGCGAAAGCCGGTGATCGACTTGCGCAACGACGCCGACAGGTCGGCGAGCTTGGCGATCGCGTGCGAGGTGGCGCTGGTGGAATCGGCCGACTGCGCGCTGATCTCGCGCAGCACCTGCATGTTGCGCGCGATATTCTGTGCCGCGGTGGATTGGCTGCGGGCACTTGCGGAAATGTTCTGCACCAGACTGGCGATCTGATTCGACACCTGTTCGATCTCCTGCAGCGCGGCGCCGGCATTCTCCGCCAGCAGCGCGCCGCCGACCACATCGGTGGTGCTGCGCTCCATCGACACTACCGCCTCGTTAGTATCGGTCTGAATCGTGCGCACCAGCACCTCGATCTGCTTGGTGGCATTGGCGGCGCGTTCCGCCAGGCGCTGCACCTCGTCGGCCACCACGGCGAAACCCCGGCCGGCCTCACCGGCCATCGACGCCTGGATCGAGGCATTGAGCGCCAGAATATTGGTCTGCTCGGCGATATCGCTGATCAGCTCGACAATGTTGCCGATCTCCTGCGAGCTCTCGCCAAGGCGCTTGATGCGCTTGCTGGTCTCCTGGATGGTCTCGCGAATCATGTTCATGCCATCGATGGTACGCCGCACTGCGTCGCCGCCCTTGTGCGCCACGTCGACCGAATGCCGCGCCACATCGGCGCCGCGCTCGGCATTGCCGGAGACTTCCTCGATCGATGAGGCCATGGCCCCGATCGACTCGGTGGCCGAGCCGATCTGCTTCGACTGCGCGTTGCTGGCGCGTGCCAGGTGCGAGGCCAGCGCCTGCGTCTGGCGCGCCGCGCCATCGAGCTGGATTCCGGACTGGCTGATAGTCGTCACCAGCTTGCGCAGCGCCTCGACCGCGTAGTTGACCGAATCGGCGATCGCCCCGGTGATGTCTTCAGTGACGGTCGCCTGCACAGTAAGGTCGCCCTCGGCGAGGTTCGACATCTCGTCCAGCAGGCGCATGATGGCCTGTTGATTGCGTTCGCTCTCGAGCCGCTGCGTCTCGGCCACGCGCTGTGCCTGTGCCGCGCTCTCGGCGGCACGGCGCAGATGCGAGAACAGCATCGCGATCGGCACCAAAGCCAGTAGCGCCAACAGCGCCGGCAATGCCAGCAACGCCGGTGACATGCGCAGTTGCGGCACAAGCACGCTGCCGATCGCCGCCAGCACCACCAGTGCTGCCGCGATCAGCGCCAGCCGCTGCGGCCGCCGCACGCGCATCGATGTCTCGGCACGACTCATGCACTCGCCTCGCTGAAGGCCGGGTCTTCGACCAGGGCACGCAGGCCGAGCACCGGCCATTGCTCGTTGCCGCGCCGGAACGAGCCCGCGATGTAGCGATCGCAGCGCACGATCGTGGGCGGCACGTCGGCGGTGAACTCGGCGTCGGCGAAGCGCCGGAAGCCCAGGACTTCATCGACCACGAGGCCGGCCGGAATGTCGCGATGATTGACCACGATCACGCGCGACGCGCGCGCATTGGGCGTCGCGCCGCTGCCCAGATAGGCGCGCAGGTCGATGATCGGCAGCAGCTGGCCGCGCACATTGGCAATGCCGAGAATCCAACTCTTGGCGCCAGGTACGCGCGTGAGCTGAGCCGGCACGCCCAGCACCTCACGCGCTTCTTCGCGTGCCACCAGATAAAGCTCCCCGGCCATACGCAGCGCCACTCCCACCCACTCGCCGACCTTCTCCGCATCGGTGGCGGCGCTCGCAGTCACGGCGCGACCACGGCGCTCGAGCTCGGCCAGAAGCTCGAACGGCCGATCGCGCAGGCTCTTGAGCGCTACTCCCTCCTGCATGTCAGGCGGCAAGCGTCGCCTGTGCCTTCTCGACCAGTTGGTCGGGCGACACCGGCTTGATCAGATAGTCGACCGCGCCCTGCCGTAATCCCCAGACGCGATCAGCCTCATGCCCCTTCGACGTCACCATCACGATCGGAATCGCGCTGGTGTTGGGATCGTTCAGCAGCGTGCGCGTCGCCTGGTAGCCGTTGATTCCCGGCATGACGATATCCATGAAGATCAGATCCGGATGCATCTGTCGGGCGAGCCGGATGGCTTCGGCGCCGTCGCCGGCCCACGCGGTACGGTAGCCATGGCGCTCCAGCGCCTTTTGCATCACGTGCACTTCGGTCGGCGAGTCATCGACGATGAGGATCAGTGCCATGCTTCATCTCCCGACGTGCGACTCGATCGCGCCAAGCAGTTCGTCTTTGGTGAACGGCTTGGTCAGGTAGTGCTCCGACCCGACGATGCGTCCGCGGGCGCGATCGAACAGACCGTCCTTGGAGGACAGCATGATCACCGGGATGGAGCGGAACACCTTGTTGTGTTTGATCAGCGCGCAGGTCTGATAGCCATCGAGCCGCGGCATCATGATGTCGACGAACACGATATCGGGTTGATGATCGGCAATCTTGGCGAGCGCATCGAAACCGTCGACGGCCGTGAACACTTCGCAGCCCTCCTTGGCCAGCAGCGTCTCGGCCGTGCGCCGGATGGTCTTGCTGTCGTCGATGACCAGGACCTTGAGACCCTTGAGCGTCGAGCCGCCGCTTGGCGTGGCCGACCCAAGCCGCTCTTCTATCGTCGTTCCCATGCTCAAAAACCTCCGGGAGAGCCGGACATTTCAGGGCCCGAAAATCCCTGCAGCCGATACCCTTACGTGCACGTAATTAGCATCGTGTTTTAACATATCGGCACACCCCCGGCTATGCCGGCTCCGTCACGTTTCTGAGAGCTCAAACGCGCTCTCCGGAACATAATCTCCGGAGTTAGTTCCCCGGTACGCTCAAGCGCGGGTTTTGGCTTCCAAGGAGCACTGATGGGCAGCAATATTCGCCTCGCCGTGGTGATGGACCCGATCGAGCACGTCAAGTTCGCAAAGGACACGACGCTGGCGATGCTGCTGGCCGCGCAGGCCCGCGGCTGGACGCTGAGCTATCTTGAGCCGGCGGACCTGCGATTGCGCGATGGCGTGGCCGAAGGCAGTGTGCGGCCGCTATCGGTCAAGGCCGATCCGCAGCTGTGGCATGCGCTGGGGCCGGCGACCGTCGAACCGCTGGGCGGCTTTGACGTCATTCTGATGCGCAAGGACCCGCCATTTGACACCGAATTCGTCTATCTGACCTACATACTTGACCGTGCCGAGAGCGCCGGCGCACTGGTGGTGAATCGGCCACGCGGACTGCGCGACATGAACGAGAAGGTCTACACCGCCTGGTTCCCGCAATGCTGTGCACCGACCCTGGTGACACGCGACATGCACGAGATGGCAGCGTTCGCGCTCACGCATGGCAAGATCGTCTGCAAGCCGCTGCACAGCATGGGCGGGCACTCGATCTTCGTGCTCGAGCCGGGCGACAAGAATTCGCGCGTCGTGTTTGAAACCCTTACCGACCAGGGTGCTCGTTTCGCGATGGTGCAGAAGTACCTGCCCGACATCGTGGTCGGCGGCGACTCGCGGGTGCTGCTGATCGACGGCGAGCCGGTGCCCTATGCGCTCGCGCGCATCCCGGACGCGCACGACAATCGCGGCAATCTCGCCGCCGGTGCCACCGGCGTCGGCCGGCCGCTCAACGAGCGGGACCGCTGGCTGTGCCAGCAGATCGGCCCCGCCTTGCGTGAGGCCGGCATGCTGTTCGCCGGCCTGGATGTGATCGGCGGCTATGTCACCGAGATCAACGTCACCAGTCCCACCGGGGTTCGCGAGCTCGACCGCCAGTTCAATCTCGATATCGGCGGCATGCTGATGAGCGCCATCGAGCGCCGGCTATACTCCCGCGCGTGACGGCCTTATCGCAGCTCAAGCCAGGCACGCGGGGTTCGCCGCTGCGCGAGGGCCGCGCGCCGGTGCACGAGCGGCTGACCGCGATGCTGTTCCTGGCCGCACTGCTGCATGCGATCGTGATCCTCGGACTGACGTTCGCTGCCGTAGGGCACGGCGGCGGCAACGATACGCCGCAGCTTGACGTGCTGTTGGTCACGAACGAAGTCCCGGAAGCGCAATCCAACGAGCAAGCGGTCTACCTCGCGCAGCGCACCCAGGCCGGCAGCGGTAACAGCGCTGAGCCGATGGCGTCAGCGAGCCCCGCCAGCCGCGGTGCGCCGTATCCGCGCCAGGACTTGAGCCAGGCCAGTGGCGGCAACGCCGCCGGCGCCAACCGTCTGGATAAACCGGTGCTCGCCAGCAGCGCGCCCAGCTCCGACATTCGCTACTTTGGCGAGGCACCGGCAACGCCGGCCGCCGACGCATTGCCCGAATTCATCGGCGAGACGCCCGGCGCGCCCCGCAGTGGGCATGGCGATGCGGTCGAGCTGCTGCTTCGGGGCAAGGCCAATGCCGAGCACTGGGTGACGCCCGACACCCGCGCCTCCAAGCTTGCGCCCTATCTGATGGCCTGGAAGCGCAAGGTCGAGCGCGTCGGTAACTTGAATCTGCCCTCTGCCGTGCGCAATGCCGGCCTGTCGGGCAGCCCGGTGGTAGAGGTCGAAATTGCCGCCAACGGCCACCTTCAGCAGGCCAGTGTGCGGCGCAGCAGCGGGTCGGGCGCCCTGGATGAGGCGGCGCTCACGATTTTGAAGCTCGCCAGTCCGTTCGAGCCGTTCCCCGCCGACCTGTCGACCGACTACTCGCAATTGCGCTTTACTTATCAATGGGATTTCGTCGCCGGCGCGCTGCAATCCGGGGCTGTGACCGTATCGTCAGATACTCGATCGGGACCTTGAGAGCGTGCGGTGTCGCCCGCATACTGCGATGCATGGGTACTGAATCATTAGCCAATCACCTTCTGATTGCGATGCCCTCCCTGTCGGACGGCAACTTCGCCCAGACGGTCGCGCTGGTGTGCGAACACAGCGATCGTGGCGCCCTCGGCATCGTGCTCAACAAGCCGATGGGCATGAAGCTCGGCGACGTCATGGCGCAGATGAAGCTCGAGCCTTCCGACATCGGTATCGGCGAGCAGCCGGTATTGCGTGGCGGCCCGGTCCATACCGACCGCGGCTTCGTGCTGCACCGGCCGGGCGGCGCCTGGGATTCGACCCACCGCATCTCCGATAACGTTCAGGTCACGACCTCGCGCGACGTGCTGGCGGCGATTGCGCGCGGCGAAGGCCCGCATGGCGCCTTCGTGGCCCTAGGCTATGCCGGCTGGGACGCCGGACAACTCGAGCGCGAAATGCTCGACAACGCCTGGCTGAGCCTGCCGATCGACGAGCGCATCGTGTTTGAGCTGCCGTTCGAAGATCGCTGGCAGGCGGCCTGGCAGCTGCTCGGCGTGGACAGCTCACGCGTCAGTTTCACCGCCGGACATGCCTGAGGCGCGAGCCCGCGTCGTCCTGGCCTTCGATTTCGGTCTACGTCGTATTGGTGTCGCCTGCGGTGACACCATCAGCAATGCCGCCGCCCCCCGTACCGCGGTCCAAGTAACCGAGCGCGGTATCGACTGGCCCGCGATCGAGCGGCTGCTGCGCGAGTACCAGCCCGATCTGCTGGTGGTCGGCAGTCCGCGCCACGCCGATGGCTCGCCCACTAGCCTCGGCGAGCGCGCCGATCAGTTTGCCGCAGCGCTCGGCGCGCGCGTCCACTGCCCGGTGCACCGCACCGATGAATACGCCTCCTCGATCGAGGCCGCCGCGGAACTCAGCAGCCTGCGCGCCAGCGGTCAGCGCCGGCGGCGGGTCCAACATGCTGACATCGACAGCGCCGCAGCCGCTATCATTCTGGAACGCTGGCTGCGAGGTGAAGGTCGCATTGATGATTGAGCAAAGGCGCGCAGACGGCTCCCTGCGTCACCTGATCACGCTGGAGACTCTGCGCCGCGACGAGATCGAGTCGCTGCTGCAGCGTTCGCAGCATTTCGCCCGCGCCATCGGCGAACGGCCGCCGACCGGCAGCGCACTGCAGGGAGTCACCATAGCGAATTTATTTACCGAACCGTCCACACGTACCCGCGTGTCGTTCGAGCTCGCGGGCCGGCGGCTCGGTGCCGAGGTGGTCAATCTGGAGCTGCAGCTGTCGTCGCGGGTCAAGGGCGAGAGCATGCTCGACACGATTTTCACGCTGCAGGCGCTGCATTTCGACGTGTTCGTGATCCGCGATGCCGAGCCCGGCGTGCTCGCGCACGTAGCCTCGCATGTGGCCCCCGGGGTCAGCGTGCTGTCCGCCGGCGAAGCCCACCTGTCGCATCCGACCCAGGGCCTGCTCGATGCGCTGACCGTCCGCCAGCACAAGGGCAGCATCGAGCCGCTCTCCATCGCGATCGTCGGCGACATCCGCCATTCGCGCGTCGCGCGCTCGGCCTACCAGGCGTTTCGGATCCTGCAGGCGCGCGAGATCCGCATCGTGGCGCCGTCGGCGCTGATGCCCGAAGCGCAGGAATTTACCGGCTGCCCGCGCTTCGAGACGCTCGAGCAGGGACTCGAAGGCGTCGATGTCATCATGATGTTGCGCATCCAGAAGGAGCGCTTTGCCGAAACCGCGATCCCCGACGGCGAGGAATATTTCACCCGCTACGGACTCACGACGGCGCGGCTGGCGCG
>DATNNU010000182.1:0-2039 GCA_035601675.1 Steroidobacteraceae bacterium
CCACCGGTGTAGCGGTTCACCAGGTGCAGCGCGTGCACCGGCACGTAAACGCGATCACCGTCGCGATACTCGAGCGCCAGGAATTCCCCGCTCTGATCGCCGATTTCCATCAGCTGCAGGCCGACGTAGCGGCCGACACCGTAGGTCTCATGCACCACCGGGGCTCCGGGCTCCAGACTCTGCAGATCGCGCAGGATCGCGGCCGGATCCGCTAGCGCGCTGCGCCGCCGCCTGCGCTCCTGGCGTGCGCGTGTGCCGAACAGCTGCGATTCGCCGAGCAACAGCAGCGGCGGTTGCGCCAGGGCCAGACCGGCGACGTCCTCGGCGACGCAGATGGCCAGCCGGGCATCACCGGATGCGAACTGCTCCCAGGATTGCACCGCGCGCGCACGGCGGCCATGAGCGCTGAGCATCTCAACGATCACTTCGCGCCGCCCGGGCGAGTCGGCGGCAATCAGCACGCGGCCGGCGTAAGTGCCCAGAAAGCTGGTCAGCGGCGCGAGCGGGTGCGTGGCGCGCGCATCGAGCCGTAACTCCGGCGGGGCGGTGCTGTGAAAATCGTGCGTGCTCGGGGATGCCGGCAGCTCGGGGCCGGCAAAGCGCTCGATGCCGACACCGGGGTGCACCGCGAGCGCGCCGGCGACCGCAGCCGGCTCGATGAACGCCGCGGCAGGTGGCAGCAGCGGCCGCTCGATGTCGTGCCGCCGGTCCTCGTAGCGCGCGCTGATGCCTTGCCATGCATGCTCGAGCGCATCCTCGATGTCGCAGTCGCTGGCGACCACCAGCTGCTGCGGCAGGTAATCGGTGATCTGCGCCGTGGCGTCAAAGAACAGCGGCAGATAGAACTCGATGCCGGGCGGAGCGATGCCTTCGCTGACACCGCGATAGATCGGCATGCGCGTGACATCGCCCTCGAAGCGTGCGCGATAGCGGCGCCGGAATGCCTTGACCGCCTCGGCATCGAGCGGCAGTTCCCGCGCCGGCAGCAATCGCAGCTGCTCGATGCTCTCGAGCGAGCGCTGCGTGTCGGGATCGAAGCGGCGAATCGACTCGATGCGATCATCCAGCAGGTCCACCCGCACCGGTACTTCGCTGCCCATCGCAAACACATCGAACAGTGAGCCTCGCAGCGCGAATTCCCCTGGGCTGGTGACCTGGCTGACGCTGGCATAGCCGGCCGAGGCAAGTCGCAGGCGCAGCGGTTCGATGGCCAGCGGCGCGCCGGCCTTAAGCTCGAAGCTGCGCGCCTGCACGTAACTGACCGGCGGCAGGCGCGTCAGTAGGCTGTCGGCGCTGAGCAGCACAATGCCGCGCGCCAGCAGCGGCAGGCGCGACAGCGTGCGCAGCCGCTCGGAGACGATATCCGGATGCGGCGAGAAGATATCGTACGGCAGCACCTCCCAGTCCGGCAGTGTCAGGATCTCGAGCGCAGCGCCGCCGAAGAAGCGCAGTTCCTCGGCCAGTCGCTCGAGCTCGCGCGTGTCGGCGGCAACGAATACCCAGGGGCGGCTATCGCTGCTGACGGCCTCGGCCAGCGCCAGCGCGCGCGCGCTGCCGTGCAGGCCGCGCCAGCGCCAGGGCGAATCGGCGACCGAGGGCAGCGGTGGATGGAGCAGAATTGGCATGAACGGCGAGGACGCGTCAATGGCGCTGTGAGCGTAACGAAGCGCGCGAGCTTAAACCGCTGCGCCGCGAATACAAGCTTGCAGCACACCGCACTGATGCGTTAGGACGGTGCTCGCCGCTCGCGGGCGCTGTTGATTTTTCCGACGCTCGGATGTTATGTGTCCGGCCCGCGTTCGCACTGGTCATTTGAGGAGAGGTCATTGCCCGGCGAGTCCGACAAGAGCAGGCTGCTGCAGGAGCTGCGGATCGAGCGCGCACCCGACGACGACGCAAGCCCTTGGCGCGGCTGGCGTCTGGCCGCGCTGATCGTAGTGCCGTGCCTTGCGGCCGCGGCCGTCGCGGCCTACCTGCTGCTGCATGCGCCGCGCTTCAAAGTCGAGGCGGCGATCGCCGCGACGCCGAGCACCGGCAGC
>DATNNU010000183.1:0-4683 GCA_035601675.1 Steroidobacteraceae bacterium
CGTCGGTCTCCAGACCCGCGCGCACCGCGCGCGTGATGGCATCGGCTTGATCGCTCACTTGACGGCAACTCCGTACAGGGATTCAAACACAGGTTGCAGCGCTGCGGCCTCTTTCAGAAAAGCATCGTGGCCGTGCAGCGAGGATAGTTCGTGCAGGCGGGCGTGCGGCAGGCGCGCGGCCAGCGCGCGCATATCGCCGATCGGCACCAGCTGGTCTTCGCGCACC
Source organism: Steroidobacteraceae bacterium (assembly GCA_035601675.1). Lineage (GTDB taxonomy): Bacteria > Pseudomonadota > Gammaproteobacteria > Steroidobacterales > Steroidobacteraceae > FEN-1191. The sequence continues at coordinate 227 of DATNNU010000183.1, forward strand.
GCCACCAGCGTGGTCGGCGTCGCCACGCGGCTGACGTCGACCGTATGCAGGTCGATCGACTCGGACAGGCAAAGGAATGATTCCGCGCGATAGCGCGAGGCATAGTCGCGGCCGCGAGCGAACAGATATTCCTCGACCGGAAATACGAACCTGCCGTCCACCTGCCGCGGCGGATGAGCAAAGCGCGCGGCGAACTCCTCCGGGCTGCGATAGCTCGCCATCGCCAGCGCCCGCGCCAGCTCCATGCCCTCGGTCGCGTGGCCGGTGGACAGCGCGTAGCGCAGCATGCGCCGCTGCACGCTGCGCCACGCGGTGGCCATCGGATGGGCACGGTCCGCGCCGCTGATGACCAGCAGCTGCTCGACCCGCTCGCCGTAGCGTTCCGCGAACGCCAGCGCCACCATGCCGCCATAGGATGCCCCGACGATCGCGCGCAGCCGGGATATCTTGAGCTGATCGAGTAGCTGTCGCAGCGCTTCGGCCTGGTCGTAACTGGACAGACTCGGAAATACGCCGCCCCCGGCCGTCGGCCCGGTGGACTCGCCGCTGCCGCCCAGATAATCGATGCCGAGCACGCGCACCCGCGTACTGTCGAGCGCGCGCCGGGGTCCGGCGATCTCGCCCCACCATCCGGCGCGGGGCTCGTCCGGGTCGAACACACGTCGATGGGCCGAGATACCGCCGAGCGCGACGATCACGGGGGCGTCGGGCTGGCCGGCGAGTCGCCAGCCCAGCGTCGGGTGATCGAGGCTGCCGCCATGGTGCAGCGGCAGTCGGCCGGGCAGCTGCAACACGCCGGCGAGCGCCTCGGCCGAGGCGGCTTTGCAATCAGCGCCGGTTAAATTCGTAGGTTGTGGGGCCAAGCTCAACTAACGCTCCGCAGTGCCTGTTGTCATCCATCGTGGCACTCCTGCGGACCGCTCGCCTGGACAGCCTGGCGCCGGCTGATATGAATCGCGGCGCTGCTCTGTCGGCCCTCATCTATCGGCCACAGCTTGCGCTATGGGCCGCAGGAGTTGGCACCATGTCGGAAATCCGACGGTTGCCCCGGCGTCTAAGGGCCTTTCCCTCAGCCGGTCTCGATGAGTGGCCATGAGTCTAGAGGCGGCTTTCGCAAGGGTCAAGCGTGCCCCGGGCGCCCCCGGTGCGCGCCCCCTGTGGCTTGCCGCCGTTGCACCCATATGCTAATGTACTAATACGTTAATACACTAGACCGGACCATCGGTCCCCCCAAGAGGCGATGAAATCCCACCGCCAACTTTCCGCGCGCCAGGAAGCCCTGGCCGAGCGCAATCTGGTCGCCGCCATCGTCACGCTGCGCAGCGTCGAGGAGTGCCGCGCGTTCCTGCGCGATTTGTGCACGCCGGCCGAATTGCAGGCGATGGCCGACCGCTGGGCGGTGGTCGAGTGTCTGCGCCGCGGCCTGCCCTATCGCGAGATTCGCCGCCAGACCGGCGTCAGCGTCACCACCATCGGCCGTGTGGCGCGCTACCTGGCGCAGGGCCATGGTGGCTATAGCCTGGCGGCGCAGCGCATCGATGGTGCCCAGCATGGATAAGGAAGCCCGCATCAAACTTGCGGTGCAAAAGTCCGGCCGGCTCACCGAGCCTTCGGTCGATCTGTTGACGCGCTGCGGACTCAAGCTCTCGCGCGGCAAGGATCAGCTGATGGGTTATGGCGAGAACATGCCGCTCGACGTGCTGTTCGTGCGTGACGATGACATTCCGGACCTGGTGCAGGAAGACGTGTGCGATCTGGGGCTGGTGGGCCTGAATGTGATCGAGGAGAAGCGTCTGGAACTCGCCGCCCGCGGCGCGCCGGCGCGCTTCGAGGCGGTGCGCACGCTTGACTTCGGACGCTGCCGGCTGTCGCTGGCGGTGCCGCTCGAGCAGGCCTACAGCGGTGCGCAGTCATTGCAGGGCAAGCGCATCGCGACCACTTACCCTCACCTGCTCAGCGTATTCCTGAAACAGCGGCATATCGACGCCGAGATCGTGATCCTCTCTGGCGCGGTCGAGATCGCCCCGCGCCTGGGCCGGGCCGATCTGATCTGCGACCTGGTCTCGACCGGATCGACGCTGCAGGCCAATCACCTGCGCGAAGTCGAGACCGTGCTCGAGAGCCATGCGGTGCTGATCCGCACGCCGGTGCCGCTGACGCCGGAAAAAAATGATTGGGTCGAACGACTGCTGATGCGCGTCGAGGGCGTGCAGCAGGTGAAGGAAAGCAAATACATCATGCTGCACGCGCCGCGCTCGGCGCTGCCGGCCATCCGGCGGCTGCTGCCCGGCAGCGAATCGCCGACGATCATTCCACTCGAGGGCTCGCCCGATCGGGTCGCGGTCCATGCGGTGTGCCGCGAGAACGTGTTCTGGGAGACGCTCGAGAGCCTGAAGAAGGCCGGCGCCAGCGCCCTGCTGGTGCTGCCGGTCGAGAAGATGCTGGCCTGAGCCGATGCGGATCCTCGACTGGCAGCAGCTCGATGCCGAAGGCCGGCGCGCCGCACTGGCGCGCCCGGCCACAGCGCTGCAGCCGCGCCTGCTGCAGCAGGCGCAGGCCATCATCGATGCCGTGCGCAGCGAAGGCGATGCCGCCGTGCGCCGCTGCACGCGCGAATTCGACGGCGTCGAGCCGGCCGATTTCAGGGTCAGCGCCGCCGAGTTTGCCGCCGCGCGCGAGGAGCTGCGGCCCGAGCAGCTGGCCGCGATCGAAAAAGCGATCGCCAACGTCGACCGTTTTCACCGCGCCGGGCTGCCGGCCGCGCTGTCGCTCGAAGTGCAGCCGGGCGTGCGCTGCGAACGGCTCATTCGCCCGCTCAGCGCCGTAGGGTTGTACGCACCGGCGGGCGCAGCGCCGCTGCCCTCCACCGTGATCATGCTCGCCGTGCCGGCGCGCATTGCCGGCTGCGCCCAACGTGTGCTGTGCACACCGCCGCAGCGTAGCGGCTACGCCAACGCTGCGGTGCTGGTGGCGGCGCAGCTGTGCGGCATCGAACAGGTGTTCAAGATCGGCGGCGTGCAGGCCATCGCCGCCATGGCCTATGGCAGCGCCGGCGTGCCCAAAGTCGTCAAGATCTTCGGACCCGGCAATGCCTGGGTAACCGCGGCCAAGCAGCTGGTCGCCGCCGACCCGCAAGGTGCCGCGCTCGACATGCCGGCCGGGCCCTCCGAAGTACTGGTGATCGCCGATGACAGTGCGCGCGCCGAGTTCGTCGCCGCCGATCTGCTGGCGCAGGCCGAACACGATGCGCTGTCACAGGCGATGCTGCTCACGACCAGTGCGCCGCTCGCCGCCCAGGTGGCGCAGGCGGTGCGGGCGCAGATGCAGAATCTGTCGCGGCGCTCGATCCTGCAGCAGTCCATCGCCAGCTCGCGCATCCTGATCGTGCCGAGTCTGGATGAAGCGCTCGCGGTTTCTGACAGCTACGCACCCGAGCACCTGATCATCCAGACGCGCGATCCGCGCGCGCTGCTCGAGCGTGTGCAGCACGCGGGCTCGGTTTTTCTCGGCCGCTGGTCGCCCGAGCCGATGGGCGATTACTGCTCGGGTACCAATCACGTGCTGCCGACCTACGGCTATGCGCGCGCTTACAGCGGCCTGTCGGTGCCGGACTTCACCCGCAGCATGACCGTGCAGGAACTCACTGCCGACGGTCTGCGCGATCTGGGCCCGATCGCCACCACCCTGGCCCGGCTCGAGGGGCTCGACGCCCATGCCGCCGCGGTCGAGCTGCGGCTGGCGGCACTGCGCCGCGAGCGCGCCGCATGAGCTGGCTCACCGACATCGCGCGGCCGGAGATCCGGGCCCTGAAAGCCTACGAGCACGCGCTGTGGGAGCCGGGCCTGATCCGCCTGCATGCGAATGAACTTCCGTGGCGTGCCCAGGGCGATGACTCGATCGCCGGCCTCAACCGCTATCCCGAGCCGCATCCGCACGAGCTGACCGCGGCGCTGGCCCGGCTGTATGGCGTCGCCCCCGCGATGCTGCTCGCCGGCCGCGGCAGCGATGAATTGATTGACCTGCTGATCCGCAGCTACTGCCGCGCCGGTCAGGACAAGCTCATCATCTGCCCGCCGACGTTTGGCATGTACGGCGTGGCCGCGCGCATTCAGGGCGCGGGCGTGCTCGAAGTGCCGCTGCAAGCCGAGGCCGGCTGGCGCCTCGACCGGGAGCGGCTGCGCGAACGCTGCGACCCGAGCGTCAGGCTCATCTTTCTATGCTCGCCCAACAACCCCACGGGCAACCGCCTCGACAGCCAGGCCATCCTCGAGCTGTCGCGCGAGCTCGAAGGCCGCGCACTGGTGGTGCTCGATGAGGCCTATGTGGAATTCGCGGCCGAGCCCTCGCTCACTGCCCACATCCTCGAGCGGCCCGGTGTGGTCGTGCTGCGCACCCTGTCCAAGGCCCACGGCCTGGCCGGTGCGCGCTGCGGCGCATTGATAGGCCATGCCGATGTG
>DATNNU010000184.1:0-7354 GCA_035601675.1 Steroidobacteraceae bacterium
GACGGGGACTGGATATCCGGCTCATGCGCATGCGGATGGCGCGCGCCGCCGGGAAAGAATCAGGCGCTGAACGAGGACCCGCATCCGCAGGTGGTCTTCGCGCTCGGATTGCGAATAACGAACTGCGCGCCGTCGAGGTTGTCGCGGAAATCGATTTCGGCGCCGCCCAGGTACTGGAAGCTCATCGGGTCGATCAGCAGCTTAACGCCATGGTTCTCGACGCAGGTGTCGCCGTCCTGGACCTGCTCATCGAACTCGAAGCCGTACTGCAGACCCGAGCAGCCGCCGCCCTGCACGAATACGCGCAGCATCAGCTTGGGATTGCCTTCACCGGCAATCAACTCGCTGACCTTACGAGCGGCTGCATCGGTAAAGAGCAGCGGCGCCTCGGTGGTCTCGGGAACGGTCTGTGTAGCTGTGTCAGTCATGTTTACCAGTGTAGGCGCGTGGCGCTGGTACGTCAAAGTGCGGGTCCGGAAGCGAGTACTGGTCCCCGGTTTATGTCCGGAATGCAGGCGCCATACGCCCGCTGGCGACAATCGATACCGCCGCTGGTGACCGCATCGGGCTAATGCAGTGCGACGCCGGCGCGCATCAATCTGGTCACGCGGTTGAATATCGACAGCTTATCACCGTCGCATCGGCTGCGATGACGCGACGAACCAATGCCTCGCGCGCTCCCCGCAGTGCCGGTTCGGCCACCGATCGCCATTCGACGCGGCGCCGGCCGAGGTAGGTCAGCTCGCGCATTACTGACGGCGCCGCTGCAGTTCCTCGAGTTTAAGCTTCAGGTGCTCGAGCTTCTGTCCGGCCTCGCCGAGTTTTCCGGCGGCCGTCAGCTGCTGATAGTCCTCCAGATCCCGCGCCGCATCGCCAATCAGCGCGTTCAGATCGACAGGCCCGGTGCGTGTCTCGCTCGCGGCGGCCGCAGGCGATGCCGCAGCCGCCGGCGGGCCCTGGGCGCCAGGCGACCCCTGCGCATTGAGCGTCGAGGGCGCGCCGCCGAACATCGCGGCCATCGCCGCTTCGAAGGTCGGCCCGTACGCCAGGCGGTCCTGCACCGCAAGTACCACCAGCCGCAGTTCGGGCATCGGGCTGCGTTCGGCCTGCAGATAAATCGGCTCGGCGTACAGCAGCGCACGGCCGATCGGGATCACGATCAGGCTGCCGCGGCGCACGTGCGAGCCCTGCTGGTTCCACAAGGTTAATTGTCCCGAGAGCTGCGCATTCTGGTCGATGCGCGCCTCGATCTGCAGCGGCCCATCGATCAGACGGGTCTTGGGAAAATCGTAGACCACCGCCTGGCCGTAGTGCTCGCCATCGCTTCGGCCGGCGATCCAGCCGATGAGATTATTCCGATTGGCGGGCGTGAACGGCATGATGCCGATGAACTCGGTGGCGCGCTCTCCCGGTAAGGTCATCAGCACGAAGTTCGGCTCCATCACCTGTTGCCGCTGTTCGGCGGTGCCGATCCCCGAGGCCACGGTCCACAGATCCTCGCGGTTGTAGAACAGGTCGGGATTAGTCATGTGATAGAGGCCAAACACGGCGGCCTGCACTTGCAGCAGCAGCTCCGGGTAGCGTACATGCGCGCGCAAGGCCGGCGGCATCGCCGATGCGTCGACGAAAAGGCTCGGAAACACGCTGCGGTAGGCGGCGATGACCGGATCCTGCGCGTCGAATACATAGAACGTGGTCGCGCCGGTATAGGCGTCGATCACGACCTTCACGCTATTGCGGATGTAATTGATCGGATCATTGGCGAGCCGGTAGCGGCGCGCGTACGGATAGGTATTGGACGTGGTAAAAGCGTCCATCAGCCAGTAGATCCTGCCGTCAACGCCGACCACGACGTACGGATCCGGATCGAGCGTGAGAAACGGCGCCAGCTCGCGCACCCGATCGCGCACGTTGCGGCGCATCAGTAATCGACTGTCAGGACTGACGTCATCGCTGAAGGGCAGCTTGGTCAGGTCGCCGCGATCATAGGCAATTAGTGTACGACGCAGCAGCCCGCCCAGGCGGATGCCGCCATTGCCCTCGTACGAGGTCAGGTTGTTGCTGTCGCCCTGCGGGTAATTGAATTCCTTTTGGCGCGTATTGACGTAGACGTCGGTATTCGTGAGCTCGCCGAAATAGATCTCCGGCCGCGTCACCGCGATTTCCTGGATTGTGCTCTGGATCGGCATGTTGCTGAGCACCAGCGTCGGCAGTCCTTCGGACGTGAAGCCGTTGACCGGATTCATCGTGACGCCGTAGCCGTGGGTGTAGATCAGCTTCTCGTTGATCCAGTTGCGGCTGCTGGCCGGCAGCTTGTCGACATTGAGCTCGCGCACCGCCAGCATCATCTGCCGCACCGAGCCGCCGACCGTGTAGCGATCGATGTCGATATCGGGGAAATCGTAGTAGGTGCGGATCTCCTGGATCTGGCGCAGCGTGTCCTGCAGCGCGCGCCAGTCCCACAGCCGGATGTTGCCGAGCGTGGTTTGATTGTTCGGTGCGTCGAGCGCGGCGACCGTGGTCTCCGCGGGGAACGGATGCGGCTCGATGCGATCGAGTGCGTACGCCCGGCGCGTCATCTCGATGTTGTGCTCGATGAACGGACGCTCGCGTACCAGTTGATTCGGCTTGACGATGAAGCTGCTGACGTACCAGCCGATCAGCCCGACGGTGAGATAACAGACGAGCGCCGGGGCCGCCGACGCCAGCAGCCATCGCGGCCCAGGCGTCGCGATCGCGCAATACAGCGCGATCGCCGCGCCCACGACCAGCGCCACGCAGACGATCAGCATCCCGGTCAGCGTGATGTGCGCATCGGTGTAGCTGACACCGGCAAAAATGGTGTTGTCCTGGAACAGCCGCTCGTAGCGACCGAGGTAGGCGCGCAGAGCGAGTATCAGCAGCAACGCCGCGACGGCGATCGCCAGTCCGCGCCATAGCCTGGTCTGCGCGGCGCCAAAGCCGCGCTCGACCACGCCTCTGGCACGCGCGGTGGCAAGCACGAGCAGACCCGCGATCAGGCACGCGATGACGGCCAGCGTCAGCAGCCAGCCGGCAATGAGCTGCCAGGCCGGCAGCGTAAACAGGTAGAAGCCCAGCGGCCGGCCGAAGATGGGATCGAGCATCGAGGCGCCGCGCGGCGCCTCCCAGAACAGCGCAAACGTGGTCCAGCTCGACATCATGCCGCCGCCGTTGGCCACGGCGATCGCCAGCGCCAGGCCGAGCGCGACCAGCTTGAGCACCGGCTCAATCGGTACCTGCACCCATTGCTGATTGATGAGAATCCGGCCGCCGATCAGCTCATCAAACCGTGCCGGCTTGAGCGCCAGGAAGGCACCATAGACGGCCACGAAGGTGAGTATCGCGAAGCTTGCGAAAGTCGCGACCTGAAGGTTGATTCTGGTCCAGAACACCGCGGCGTAGCCGAGCGAGTCGAACCAGAGCGCGTCGACATAATAAGACACCAGCGTGCCGCCGCCGAGCAATACGGCCGCCGCAACAGCCAGCAGGATAACGCCACCACGTCGCCGGCGGCCGGGTGTGTCATGGCCGATGGCGCGGGTACGACCGTTACTTTGGTTGATCACTATGATATTCCGCGGCGCCCGTCGCCCCACCGCAACGATCGACTTTCAGTCCACGCACGCTAGCGCGTTTCGATGACCGGTACTAGCCGCCGGCACGACTATTCGGCGCCGTCTTACGCCCGGCTCATTGCTCGGGGCTGTAGAAAGCGGTGAGCACTGCGGTGGTCGCGAAAACCGCGACCATCAACAGGTATTCGATCGTGATCGTGCGCCGCAGCGCTATTGCCGCCGCCGACGCCGGCATGCCCGGCACATCGCGAGCCGCCATCGCCGGCACCGACTGCCAGCGATTCCAGGCCGCGAGCAGCAGTAACAGGCCGAAAGCGCCCAGTTTCCCGAGCAGCAACAGGCCGTAGACCGCGCGCCAGCCCACCGGCTCGGCAATCAGGGCCAGCGCCATGGCGAGGCCGGCAACCCCGATCGCCGGCACCAGCCAGCCAGCCACAGCCGAGAAACTGCGCAACACGGCGACTGTCGCGCTGCTCGCTTCGCGTCGGCTGCAGATGATCAGCGGCAACAAGGCGCCGAACCAGAACGATACCAGCAGCAGGTGGATGCACAGCAACGGCGCCAGCAGTGCACGCTGCGGGTGATCGCTGGTGTGACCTGCGAGCGTAAAGGCGCAGCACGCGATCAGCGCACCGGTGCTGGCGAGGCTCACCGCCGGCCGGCCTTGTCTGGCGAGTCCGAATGCGATCAGCGCGAGCCCAATGATCTGTAGCAAAGCGGCATTGCCGCCGCTGCCGTTCCACGCCAGCCGCTGCAGCGCGGGATCGACGAGGCCAGCGTAGTCATTGGCCATGCGCGCGCCTGCCAGCCACTGATGCGCGGCGAACAGCGGCAGGCCGGTCAGCGCGCAATAAAAGCCCAGTCGGCGAATGTCAGGCTCGGAGCGCGCCAGCCATGAACCGAACAGTGCCAGGAAAAATGCGACGCCCGCAGCCTGGAACAGGCTGGCAAGACCCAGGGCCCGAATCGCCACCGCCAGCAGATCAGGGTTCACGGATCTGGAACTTGATGCTGCCGGACGTAATGTGACTGTCGTCGCTCAGGACGCGGTAATTCAAGGTGTAGCTGCCGGGCGCGAGTGGCGGTGCAGGAATCACCCATCGCGCGCTGGCCACGCTCGCCAGGCCGCTGAGCTTGTGCGCCGGTTCATTGTCTTTTTGTATGCTCAGCGCCGTTAGCCGCGCCGGCTCATTAAATTGCAGCGCGAAAGTTGGCGGGGTCTGCGTCAACACGCTGTCGTTCGCCGGGATGGCCTGCACCAGGTGCGCGTGCGCCTCGGCGTGCAACGGCAGCAGCGCCAGCAGGATCATCGCAAAGCCGGTCGTTGGTTTCACGAGCGCTTCCTCCGGAAGGTGATTACATCAGTACCAGAGTCGAACGCCAACCAGCCACCGCAGTTGGTCGGGATCCCCGCCCTGGCCGCGCAGCAGCTGCGCTGTCTCGCCCAGACGCCGCATCCACGCCAGCCCTAGGTACGGCGCCAGTTCGCGACGGATCTGGTAACGCAGGCGCAGGCCGGCCGCGAAATCCGCCAGTCCCGCCCCCTGACTGCGCGCGCGGTCGGGCCTCGAATAGGCATTTAGCTCGAGCTCGGGCTGCAGGATCAAGCGTTGCGTGAACCGCAGATCGTTCTCGGCCTTGAAGCGCACCGCCAGACTGCCCGCGCTGCCGACATAAGCGGTGGCCTCAACGTCGACCCAGTACGGCGCCGTTCCGTGTACACCAAGGGCTGCCCAGCCCTTGCCCGGACCGCCGCCGAAATCGTATCGGGCGCCGCCCTGCAGGCTCCACCACCGAGTGACAATACGATCCCACAACAACTCGGCGCGGCCTCGCGCGCCAGCACCGCTCGGCCAGTCGCCCTCGCTCTTGACCCAGAGTTTGTCGTAGTCATTGCCGTACCAACCCTGGGCATCCCAGACGCCGCCGCGTGCGCCGTCGCCATCGCGCCATTCCAACTGGTCCACGATTAGGCGCCCGAGCCGGCCCGCATCATTCATATCCATCATCGCCGCCATCTGCGGATACGGCACGTCGGCAATGACATGGGTCGGCGGCGCCGGTGCCACGTGCTCGGCCGCGCCTGTCGATGGGTTGTCGTCCGCGATCGCAGCCGTGCTGATCGCCAGCCTGAAGAACAGCCACCACGCGCGGCGTAACCAGGCGGTCAAGGCTTCGCCGCATCGGCGTTCGCCGCCACCACGACCTCGCGAAACATGCCGGCTTCCATGTGATAGAGCAGATGGCAGTGATAGGCCCAGCGCCCGAGCGCATCGGCAGTCACGCGATAGCTCAGGCGCTGCCCGGGCTGCACGGTCACGGTGTGCTTGCGCAGCTGAAAATCACCGTCCGCGTCCTCGACTTCGCTCCACATGCCGTGCAGGTGTATCGGATGCGTCATCATGGTGTCATTGACGAGCACGATCCGCAGGCGCTCGCCGTAACGCAATAGCAGCGGGCGGCTTTCCGAGAACTTGCGACCATTGAACGACCACATGTAGCGCTGCATATGCCCGGTCAGATGCAGTTCGATATTGCGCTGCGGATCGCGCGCGTCGATTGCTCCACCGAGCGTGTGCAGATCAGCATACGTCAGCACGCGCCGGCCGTTGTCGCGCAGACCGACACCGGGATCATCCAGCCGTTGCTGCGGACGGTCCACCAGCATATCGACGCCGGGACCATGCTCGGCGCGATCGTGTTGCGGAGCGGGCGTAGCGGGGCCACCGTGGCTCATGCCGGGCATGTCCGGCATGTCGGCCATGGCCGCCGCCCCGCTCGTGGCCATCCCCATATCGGCCATGCTCAGCCGCGGCGGCGGATCCAGTCGAGGCAGCTGCGCCTGCATTCCGAGCTGAGGCGCGAGCGTGCCGCGCGCAAATCCGGAGCGGTCCATCGCCTGTGCGAATATCGTGTACCCTCGATCGTCCGCAGGCTCCACGATCACGTCATAGACTTCGGCCGTGCCAATGCGAAATTCATCGACACTCACCGGCTCCACATCCTGACCGTCGGCCGCGACCACGGTCATCCTCAGCCCTGGAATACGCACGTCGAAGAAACTCATCGATGAACCGTTGATGAAGCGCAGACGCACGCGCTCGCCGCGGTTGAACACTGCGGTCCAGTTGCCGCTCGGCGTGCTGCCGTTCATCAGGTAGGTATAAGTGGCGCCGGAGACATCGAGCAGATCGGTTCGATCCATGCGCATGCGCGCCCACATGGCCCAGCTCGCGCGGCTCTGGCGCTCGCCCTGGCGCGCAAGGTCGGCGCGCAAATCGGCGGCCGTGAGCTGCTGGTAGTTGAAATAGTCGCTCTGGCGCTTGAGCGTGGCAAAGATGTGCTCCGGATCCAGATCGCTCCAATCCGAGAGCAACACGGTGTAGTCACGCTCGCAGCGATGGCGCTCGCCGGCGCGCGGCTCGATCACGATCGGCCCATACAGCCCGGTCTGCTCCTGGAATCGCGAATGCGAGTGATACCAGTAGGTGCCGTGCTGATTGACCGCGAAGCGGTAGACGAAGGTTTCCCCTGGCGCGATGCCCTGAAAGCTCAAGCCAGGCACGCCGTCCATGTCCGCCGGCACGATCATCCCGTGCCAGTGAATCGAGCTGCGCACCCGCAGTCGATTGGTGACCCGCAGCGTGACCGAATCGCCTTCGCGCCAGCGCAGCAGCGGCGCCGGCAGTTGGCCGTTGAGCGCGGTCGCCACACGCACGGCGCCGGTGAAATTCACCGCCAGCTCGTCGATCGACAGA
>DATNNU010000185.1:0-8839 GCA_035601675.1 Steroidobacteraceae bacterium
GCACGAATGAAACCGCGCTCGAAATCGGTGTGAATCACACCAGCGGCCTGCGGCGCGGTGCTGCCGACGCGCACCGTCCAGGCCCGCACCTCTTTCGGCCCCGCCGTGAAATAGGTCAGCAGTCCGAGCAGCTCGTAGGCGCCGCGGATCACACGGTTCAGGCCCGGTTCCTTGAGTCCCAGATCGCCCAGGAACTCGGCACGCTCGGCTTCCGGCAATTGCGCGATTTCGGCCTCGATCGCCGCACAGACCGGCACGACGACGGCATGCTCGGATTCGGCGCGCGTGCGCAGCGCGCCAAGATAGGCATTGCCGCCGGCGAGTCCCGCCTCATCGACGTTGGCGATGTAGACGACGGGCTTCGCGGTCAACAGATGCAGCTCGCGCAGCTCGCGGCGTTCCTCTTCGCTCAGGGACGCGGCCCGCACCGGAGTACCGTCATTGAGCGCCGCTCGTACACGCTCGAACAGTTCGCGCTGCTGCACAGCCTTCTTGTCACCGCTCTTGGACGCCTTTACCGCGCGATCCACCGCCTTGTCCACCGATGCCAGATCGGCGAGCGCAAGCTCGGTGTTGACGATCTCGAGGTCCGAGAGCGGATCAATGCGACCGGCCACATGCACGATGTCATCATCCTCGAAGCAACGCACGACGTGAGCGATCGCGTCGACTTCCCGGATATGCGCGAGGAATTGATTACCGAGGCCTTCGCCCTCGGAGGCCCCCTTTACCAGGCCCGCGATATCGACGAACTCCACGGCGGTCGGCAGGATCTTTTCCGGATGTGCGATCTGCGCGAGCTGCTCCAGCCGCGGATCCGGCACCGGCACCACGCCGACATTCGGATCGATGGTGCAGAACGGATAGTTCTCAGCCGCGATCTGGGCGCGCGTCAGTGCATTGAACAGAGTCGACTTACCGACGTTCGGCAGTCCAACTATCCCGCATTGAATTGGCATCAACGTTCCTCGAAAAACGAGCCAGGGAGCGATTGCGAATCATGCAGAGCGATACCCAGACATCCCCTGATTCCTATTTCGATGGGGCACTAGCTGCCATCGGAATCCGAGTCACCGGCGTTCCGACTATGCAGGCTGAGCATCGCCTTCTGCGCACCCGAGCGCAGCAGCTCCGGAACGATCTCGAGCGCACGCGACACCGCCTCGTCGATTGCCTGCTGTTCTGCCTGCGTCGGCCGATCGAGCACCGCGTCGAGCACCAGATCCTTCGATCCCGGATGGCCTACGCCCAGGCGCAGCCGCCAGAAATCCGCGCCGATATGCGCGATCACATCGCGCAGGCCGTTGTGGCCGCCGTGGCCGCCGCCCTGCTTGAGCCGCGCTATGCCGGGCGGCAGATCGATATCGTCGTGCACCAAGAGGATTTCGCCCGGCTCGATGCGATAGAAGTTGGCCACCGCGGCCACCGGCACGCCGCTAAGGTTCATGAACGCCATGGGCTTGAGCAGCCACAGCTCGGTGCCGGCAATGTCGACGCGCGCCAGTTCCGTGTGCTGGCGCGCCTCGCTGCGCCAGCTGCCGTGCGAGCGCGTCGCCAGTTCATCCACGAACCACCAGCCGGCATTGTGCCGCGTGCGCGCGTATTCGCGCCCGGGATTGCCGAGCCCGACGATGAGTTTGAGAGGTAGTCCCGCCACGACACGACGACCAGAGAAGCTCCCGGATTACGAAGCCGTGTGAAGCTGGCAATCGCCAAGATGTGTTAAACCTAGTGTGCTTTCTTTAATTACAAAAAATGCACACTAGGCTTAACTCATCTTAGCGACTCCCAACGTCAACGAATACGTGCTCCGGATGCTATTTCTTGCCGCCTTTTTCCTTGGCAGCGGCTTCCTTCTTCGGAGCGGCCTCTTTCTTGACCTCTTCCTTCTTCGGCTCTTCCTTCTTGCCGGTCGCAGCACCTTCGGGAGCAACAGCCGCCGCGGCCACCGGCGCCGCAGCCACGCCCTCGGCCGCAGCAGCAGCCGCTTCCGGCTCAGGCTCGGCAACACGCGGGCTGTGCACCGACACTGCAACCGGATTGCGATGCGCCAGCTCTGGCACTGTGACGCCCGGCGGCAGCGGAATGTCCGACAGGTGCAGCGTTTCGTTAAGGCTCATGCCGGACAGATCCAGCTCCAGAAACTCCGGCAGATCCTTCGGCAGGCAGCTGACTTCCACGTCCTGAATCAGATGCGACACGATGCCGCCTTGCGTCTTCACGCCCGGCGCCACCGCTTCACCCTTGAAGTGGATCGGCAGATGTATCTTCAGCTTCTCATTCTCCAGCACCCGCTGCAGATCCACGTGCACCACGGCGTTGCGCGCCGGATGCATCTGCACGTCGCGGACGATGGCCGGCTGCCCCTGCGCGTCGACATTGACGCTAATGATCGAGGAATAGAATTTCTCGTTGCCGATCAGCGTCAGCAGCTGCTGATGATCGAGCGTGATGTTGTGCGGCTCGCCGTCGCCGCCATAGAGAACCGCGGGGACCTTACCGGCACGACGCAGGCGGCGGCTCGCACCCTTGCCCTGATCGTGACGCGCGTCCGCGCCAACCTGAAACGTAATACGCATTGTCTTACTCCTGACAGTTCACAACTACGGACGCGCACCGCGACCAGTGCGCATCCACCCTTCAACACACACTCAAAATAGAAATCAATCGATATACAGCGAGCTCACCGACTCCTCATCGCGAATGCGACGAATCGTCTCGGCAAGCAGCGAGGCCACCGACAGCTGGCGGATGCGAGGGCATTCGCGAGCCGCCTGCGCCAGCGGTATCGTATCGGTCACCACCAGCTCGTCCAGAGCGGAACTCGCGATGCGCTCCACCGCGCCGCCCGAGAGCACCGCGTGGGTGATATAGGCCACGACCTTAAGCGCGCCTTCTTCTTTCAAGGCCTGCGCCGCCACGCACAGCGTGCCGGCGGTATCGACCATGTCGTCGATAAGTACGCAGGTCTTGCCGCCGACCTCGCCGATGATGTTCATGATCTTCGACTCATTTGGCCGCGGGCGCCGCTTGTCGATGATCGCCAGTTCCGCATCGTCGAGCCGCTTGGCGATGGCGCGTGCACGCACCACGCCGCCGACATCCGGGGATACCACGATCAGGTTCGGGTAGCGCTGGCGCCAGACTTCGCCGAGCAGCACCGGCGATCCATACACGTTGTCCACCGGTATCGCAAAGAACCCCTGGATCTGATCCGAATGCAGATCGAGCGTCAGCAGCCGGTGCACGCCGGAGTTGCTGATCATGTCCGCCACCAGTTTCGCCGTGATGGCCGAGCGGGTCGCGCGCGGCCGCCGATCCTGGCGCGCATAACCGAAATACGGCACCACCGCCGTGATGCGCGCCGCCGAGGCCCGGCGGCAGGCATCCACCATCACCAGCAGCTCCATCAGGTGATCGTTTGCCGGTGGACTGGTGGGCTGCACGATGAACACATCGCGCCCGCGCACATTCTCCATGATCTCGATGTTGACTTCACCGTCGCTGAAGCGGCCGACCGACGCCCGGCCTACCGGTTGCTGCAGATGACGCGCGATGTCATGCGCCAGCGCGGGATTCGCATTGCCCGTGAACAGTGCCAGCGTTTCCGATTCCACGATCAGTGTTCCCTAGTCAATTTATAGTGGCTGGGGTGGAAGGATTCGAACCTCCGAATGGCGGGATCAAAACCCGCTGCCTTACCACTTGGCGACACCCCAACAGTCATCCACTCAGCATCGCATGCAACGGCGAGCGATTCAGTCCGCGCGCGACAAAACTGCTCCATCGGTCTGGAACTCGCGCCGCGACGCGCTCCGCATCCTCGGCGCGCTCGAAGCTGGCGAAGATGCATGCACCGGTACCGGTCATGCGCGCCGTGACCGCCGCGCCGTGCGCATCGACCTGTCCTCGCAGCCACGCCAGCGCCTCGGCCACCTCCGGGCGGCGCGCGCATATTACCGGTTCAAAGACGTTGACGGCGCGGCTTTCGGAAAAGGCGCGTATTGTGATGACGGTAGAATTTCGTGTCAATTCAGGGGCCTGGAAGATCTCAGCGGTACTCACGCCGATCCCGGGATGAATCACCAGAAACCAGCGCGGCGGCAGTTCCATCGCGGTAAGCCGCTCCCCGCGGCCCTCCCCCCAGGCCGAGTTCCCAAAAACAAACACCGGCACGTCGGCTCCCAGCTCCATCCCCAGCAGCGCCAGCTGTTCCAGGCTCAGCTCACAGCGCCACAGCGCGTTGAGCGCCAACAGCACGCTGGCCGCATCCGAGCTGCCGCCGCCCAGCCCGCCGCCGGCCGGAATACGTTTAATGACCTGGATGTCCGCGCCCAGGGCCACCCCAGCTCGCCGCTGTAGAGCGCGGGCTGCACGCACCGCCAGATCCTTGTCCGGCTCGACGTCGGCCATCCCGGCAGTGCGCGTGATGCGGCCGTCCGAGCGCACCGCCAGCCCGATCCGGTCGCAGCGCTCGATCAGTTGGAAAATCGTCTGCAGATCGTGATAGCCGTCCTGCCGCCGGCCGGTGACGTGCAGAAACAGGTTGAGTTTGGCCGGCGCCGGCCACCAGGTCAGCTCACTCACGGCTGCTGCGCTCGCTCACATTCGCCCACGCAATGCCACACACTCACAGGTGCCAGGCATCCACCACCACCCGCAGTCGCAGTGACTGGCGCGTCACGCTGAGGCGTCGCGGCAGCCATTGCTGCTGCACCAGGACATATTCCCCGTAATCAATCTGCCATCCTGCCTGCTCCAGCCGCAGCAGTCGCTGCTGCGGATCGACCGATTCTTGCGCACTGGTCGCCGGGTCGCTGGCGCCAAGGATCCAGAACCGCAGGCTGGTGAGCGGCGGCTCGAAGCCGAGCGTCGCGCGCAGCTCATCACTGGCCGCGTAACTATCGAGCGTCTGCCCCTTGCTGGTCGTGAGCTGCAGGCTGGTAGCCGTCTGTTCGATGTGCGCGGCACCGAATCCCAGCGGCGCCGACAGGTCGATACTGGCCCGATCATCCTGCTGCTGCCAGCGCAGCCCGGCGCTGAAACCCTCGCTGCCGGTCGAGGCTGCCAGCCGTCCTTGAAGTTCGAAGCGGCTGATGGCCTGCAACGCGGGCAGACGCTGCGCCCATGGGATAGGGACGGCGGTTGGCTTTGGTACTATGGCGCAGGCACTGAGCAGGAGCGTCAGCGCCGCTGCGCCGCCACGGCGCCAGCCTGTCATTGCGCTCAGATCGAAGTGCCTGTCCCCTGGACCGGCAGCGACGGCACGCCGGCGCGCCGTTGCGCGGCCTTGACCAGCGCATTGTCGGGATCAACCATCAGCGCCCGGTTCCAGGTCTCGCGCGCCTTGACCTTATCGCCCAGCGCCCACAACACTTCGCCCCAGTGCGCGCCGATGTCGCCGTCCTGATCCAGGCGAAACGCGCGCTCCAATAACGGCAGCGCCGCCTGTAGCATGCCGCGCCGGTACTGCAGCCAGCCCAGGCTGTCGAGAATGGCCGGATTATCGGGCTCGGATTTGAGCGCGGAGTTGATCAGCCGTTGCGCGCGGGACAGCTCACGATTGTGGTCGGCAAGAATAAATCCCAGCGCATTGCTGATCGCGCTGTCCTGCGGTCGATCGCGATACAGCGTCTCGAGCTGGGCGATCGCGGCGTCGGTACGGCCAGCCTTCTCCAGCAGAATCGCCTTCTGGTAGAGCACATCCGGGTGACCCGGAAAACGCGCCAGCACATCGTCGAGGCGCGCCAGCGCCTGCTCGCCCTCGCCGCCGTTGGACAGCAGCTGCGCCTGCGCGATTTCCGCCTCGAGCCGCGTGGCGGGCGTGGCATCGTCCTTGGGCTGCAACAGCGCCAGCGCGTCATCGCGCTGGCCCTCTTTATAGAGAATGGTGGCGGCGCGACTGCGCGCGGCCGCTTCGAGTCCGGTGCCGCTGAGCATCTGGTAGCCGCGCAGCGCGCTCGCCGTCTCGCCGCGCCGCTCCGCGATCGCCGCCAGGTAATAGACCGCAATACCCGAGGATTCCGGGTCCTTCAACAGCGCCGAGAACACGTTCTGCGCCTCGCCGTAGTCGCCGCGATCGAAGGCCAGCAGCCCGAGGCGGCGTTCGGCCTGTGGCCGCAGCGCGGTGGTATCGCGCAGGCTCTCGAGTGCCATTCGTGCCTCGCGCTCGCGCCCCAGCAGAATCAGCACGTCGGCCGCCGCGAAGCTCTGGTCCTTGGGCGCCGCGCTGCGCGCGGCCCCCGCCGCGGCCACTGCCTGATCGGCCTCCCCAAGGCCCGCATGCGCGCGCGCAAGCAGCAGCTGCGTGGGCGCACGCTCGGCGCCGGCGCTCAGGGCGCGCTGCCCGTACTGCAGCGCTTCGCGGTAGTTCCAGCCATTGAACGCCAGATCGGCGAGCGCCAGCTGCGCCCGGCCGCTCTGCAGCCGCGCCACCTGTGTGCCGCGCAGCATCGCCAAAGTCGCCGGCACGCCGGCTTCCAGCGCCACCTGGCCCATCTGTTCGGCGATGTTGTCATCGGCAGCGGCAGCGCCATTGTTGCCATCGGCGCGAGCGTCATCGCCGCGGCGGCTGCGCTTGACGGCGGCAAGGCCGCCGCCATTCTTGACCCAGCCCTCGAAGGCGTTGCGGGCGTCATCGATCTTGTAGAGGCCGAGGTCAGCACGCATCGCGGCCCGCAGCGCCGCGGGGTCGGTCGGCGTCAGCTGTCGCCAGCGCGCCGCGGCCCGTTCGGCAGCCTGGTATTGCCCGCAGTCGAGGGCCACGCCGGTGGCACGCTGCGCGAGCTTGGCGTCGGACAATCGCTGCGCCGCAACGGTGTAATTCGCGGCCGCACGGCCGCAGTCGTCGCGCTGCAGCGCAATCTCCGCGGTCATTATCAGGGCGTTGGAATCTTCCACATCGCGCAGGCTGGCCGAGGATGCCTGGGCGCCACCCAGCGGTGCGCAGAGCACTGCTGCAGCGGTGAATAGCTGCAGGACAGCAAGGGTGAGGTGACGGGGCTTCATGGCCGCTAGACTATAGCTGAAGATGAAAGCATCGATCCGCCAAAAGCTCGAAAAATCCGAGCAGCGATTTGAAGAGCTGGGACACCTGCTCGCCGACCCCGAAATCGTCGGAAATTCGCAGCAATTCCGGGATTTATCGGTCGAGTACGCACGCCTGCAGCCTACCGCCGCGGCGTTCGCCGACTATCGGCGGCTGGAGCAGGAACTGGCCAGCGCACAGGCCATGCTGACCGACGCGGATTCCGACATGCGGGCGCTCGGCGAGGAAGAGCTCGCCGCCGTCAGGCAGCGTCTGCAACAGCGCGACGCCGAGCTGCAGCGGCTGCTGCTGCCGCGCGATGCCCGCGATCAGGGCAACATCTTTCTGGAGATTCGCGCCGGCACCGGTGGCGACGAGGCAGCCATCTTCGCCGGCGACCTGCTGCGTATGTACAGCCGCTATGCCGAGTCGCAGGGCTGGCAGGTCGAGACCCTGAGCGAGAGCCCCGGCGAGCACGGCGGCTATCGTGAGGTGATCTGCCGGATCGTCGGCCGCGGTGCGTTCTCGAAGCTCAAGTTCGAATCCGGCACCCATCGCGTGCAGCGCGTGCCGGCGACCGAGGCCCAGGGTCGCATCCATACTTCCGCGGTCACGGTTGCGATCCTGCCGGAGCTCGACGAAATCCAGAAAGTCGAGCTTAACCCGGCGGACCTGCGCATCGACACCTTCCGCGCTTCCGGCGCCGGTGGCCAGCACGTGAACAAGACCGACTCGGCGATACGCATCACGCATATGCCGAGCGGCATCGTCGTGGAATGCCAGGATGAGCGCTCGCAGCACAAGAACCGCTCGCGCGCGATGTCGCTGCTGGCGGCGCGGCTGTTGGCCGCCGAACAGGAAAAGCAGCAGGCAGCCCAGGCGCAGTCACGCAAGCTGCAGGTCGGCAGCGGCGACCGCTCCGAGCGCATCCGCACCTACAATTTTCCGCAGGGCCGCGTGACCGACCATCGCATCAACCTGACGCTGTACCGCCTGGCCGACATCATGCAGGGACAGATCGAGGAACTGCTGCAGGGCCTGCAGCGCGAATATCAGGCGGAACTGCTGGCCGCCGAATGAAGCGTCAGCGCCAGCGCGCTGAGGAATACGCAGCCGATCGCCCAGATGCCGATCGTTACCGCAGCCACGATCGCCTGCACCACTGAACCCTGGCCGCCCAGCAGCGCCGCCACGATGCTTAACACCGCGGCGGCAGCCAGCGTGCAGATCAATACGACCAGCACCGCGATCACGAGCGTCGCCAGCGCTTTCCACCAGTGCGGTCGCATCAGCTGTACGCTGCGCAGCAGCGCTGCGTACGGATTGAGGTTCTCGAACAGCAGCACCGGCAGCAGCACCAGGTAGCACACCAGCAGGAATATCCCGGGCAAAATCAGTAACGTGAAACCGACGAAGAGACTCAGCTGCGCCAGGATCCAGCCCAGAAGGATGCCCGGCAGGCGGCGCGCGGCGGCCGCCAGCTCGGCCGCGGAATCGATTGTGGCGCCACTGGCGAAGGCTCGCTGTCGCAGCATCATGGCGCTGACGATGAACACCGTCACGGCTGAGGCAGGGTACGCCAGCAGCCAGTAGCCTGTGTCCGACGGCAGGCCGAAGGTCAGTGTATGGCCGCTCGCGACCCAGTAGAGATTCGGGATTTCAAGGCACAGCACGGCCATCATCGCGAATGGCAGGCACTTGAGCAGCGTCGCCCGGAACAGCTGACTCGCCGCATCCAGCAGGTTGCTGACGCTGGCGTCGGGCCGAGGCGGCTTCGATGCAGTCATAATGTCTCCATCATGGCGGAAGCCG
>DATNNU010000186.1:0-2382 GCA_035601675.1 Steroidobacteraceae bacterium
CTGGGGGCCATTTCATTCGCGAGCAGGCGCCCGCGATGCACGAAGAACTCAATGGTCAGGACACCGACGTAGTTGAAGTCTTCGAGCAGCTTCCTGAGGCTGCCCTGTGCCGCCCGCGCCAGCTGCGGGGCAGCCCAGGGAGCGAGCGTCAGGCGCAGGATGCCATCGACATGGTAATTGCGATTCAGCGGATAGACGGCGATTTCACCCGAGCGCGCGCGTACACCAATAATCGACACCTCATATTCGAAGGGCACGAACTCCTCGTACAGCAGCGGTGCGCTGCCTAGCGCGTCCCAGGCGGGGCCGACGTCGGCGCGGCTGCGCAGCACATACTGGCCCTTGCCGTCGTAGCCGAAGCGCCGGGTCTTGAGAACTCCGGGCAGGCCGACGCGATCCACTGCGTGCGACAGCGACGCACGGCTGTCGACCGCCGCGAAGCGCGTGGTCGGGATCGACAGGCGCTCAAAGCATCGCTTCTCGGCGAGGCGGTCCTGGGCCACGCTCAGGGCTTTGAGCGGCGGCGCGATGCGGGTGCCGTGCGCCGCCCGGCGCAGCGCCTCGACGCTGATGTTTTCCCAATCGAAGCTGATGACGTCGCTGCGCCGGGCGAGCTCGGCGAGCAGCGTCTCGTCATGGAATTCGCCGGGCAACAGCGGTGCGATGCGGCCTGCCGGTGTATCGGCGCTGTGGTCGAGAAACAGGAAGTCGAGGCCGAGCGGGAAGCCTGCGAGCGCGAGCATCCGGCCGAGTTGGCCGGCGCCCACGATACCTATTGTCATGGACCTGGGGTCCTTGGGTTATGGAGTGCGCGGGTCGGGTTTGGAAAGTACAGCTGCGGTTTGTGTCTCGCGCTGATTCTGCAGTGCCCTCGCAACCTCCGGGTAGCGTAGCGCAAGAATCGCGGCGGCGAACAGGGCGGCGTTGGTGGCGCCGGCACTACCGATGGCGAAGGTCGCGACTGGCACCCCAGCGGGCATCTGCACCATCGACAGCAGTGAATCCAGGCCGTTGAGCGCGCGCGATTGCACCGGTACGCCCAATACCGGCAACGTGGTCTTGGCGGCGGCCATGCCGGGCAGGTGTGCCGCGCCACCGGCGCCGGCGATCAGCACTTCCAGACCGCGCGCGGCCGCGTTTGCTGCGTATTCGAACAGCAGATCGGGCGTGCGGTGCGCCGAGACCACGCGAGCCTCATGAGGAATCGCGAGTTTGGTGAGCATTTCGGCCGCAGCGCTCATCGTCTCCCAGTCGGAAGACGATCCCATGATGATGCCAACGAGGGCTTTCATCGAGGCATTTTAGCATCACCGCCGCGGCAGAACTCCGCCAGCGCGCGCTCGATCGGCAGCGCATCGACGTCACGCATCAGGCGGCCGATGTACTGGCGCTGACGGGCGAGCGCACCGCCGCTGCGCAGACGCTGGGCTTCGAGGATCGCCTGGAGCAGAGTTTCCGGCAGTTGCAGCTGCTGCTGTAGCTCGCGCAACTTCGCCGGTCGCACCCTGATCAGGCCGACGCCAAGCTTTTGCAGCGCTTCAGCCTGACGCTTGCGCGCCGAGCGGCTTGGGCGTTCATAGGCCTCGTCGCCTGCGTCGCGGCTGCCGTCGACTGACTCGCCCGCGTTGTCGTCGGGTTCGCCGTGCTCAACGCGAGCTGCAGCAGCTGGCGCCGCCGGCTTGCCGGCGGGCGATTTTCGCTTGCTCAGAAGGGCTCCTTAAGGCCGGTAGGTGTGCCGTGGGGCGCTGTTACAATCGGAAGCGAAATCATGGCACAGGGCGGGGCGCGGTGCCTCAGGCACGATCGCCCGCAATTAGGAACTCCAGCAATGCCGCAGCAGGTGGTGGCCTCGAGGCAGGTCGATGCCTCGAGGATCGATGAACTCAAGCAGGTGGTCGCCAGCGCGCTCGCCGAGGCCGCGAGCACCGGCGCGAGTCAGGCCGACGCGGACGTCAGCCTGCAGCGTGGCCTGACCGTAAGCGTGCGACTGGGCGAGGTCGATACCATCGAATACCACCGCGATCGCGGCCTGTCGGTCACGGTCTACTTCGGCAAGTCGAAGGGCTCGGCGAGCACTGCGGATCTGCGGCCGTCGGCGGTGCACGAGACGGTGCTGAAGGCCTCGGCGATCGCGCAGCACACGGCGGCGGATCAGTGCGCCGGGCTGGCCGACCCGGAAGCGCTGGCACGCGAGATTCCCGACCTGGATCTGTACCACCACTGGGACATCGAGCCCGAGCAGGCGGTGCAGCTGGCGCGCGAGTGTGAGGCCGCCGGCCTCGCCTGCGATCCAAGGCTCAAGAATTCCGAGGGCGCGAGCGTGACGACGCACAGCGGCGTGCGTGTCCACGGCAACAGCCACGGCTTTCTGGCGGGCTTTCC
>DATNNU010000187.1:0-3816 GCA_035601675.1 Steroidobacteraceae bacterium
CCCCACAGCAATGCACGCCAGCTCAACAGCCGCAGCAACAGCAGTCGCGCGCCGGCGATGAGCAGCAGCAGCACGCTGATCAGCGCCGCCGGCACGACCCACGTCTGCGGGATTCGAACCAGCAGCGCGCCGAACAGATCGAAGTACACCGCTTCGCCCGACGGGGGCGGCCCGGGGCCGGCATTGGCCAGCGCTAGCAGCGTCGCCAGCGCGTTATCACCCTGCTGCTGCAGGCTGTCGGCATCGGCGTGCACAGCGTCGTCGAGCGGCGTGTGGTAGTGCGCCACGTCGCCGATGAACGCAAAGTTGAAGCCCTGGAAGCCTGCGGCCTTGAAGACGCTGAAGTCGGTGTCGTTCGGCAGGCGCTGGTAGATCGCGTAGTACAGCGAATTGGTCAGTGGGCGCGATACCGCACCCGAGTACAGACGCATGAGCCAGCGATTGGCGCTGCCGGTCTCGAACATCAGACTGGGCCCCGAGGTGCCGCGGGCGTCCAGGTTCACCGCCGCAGTGACGCTGGCCGCCCAGCGATGATGTTGCACGAAGGCCTGCGCGCCGAGCAGCCCCGGCTCCTCGCCATCGTCGAGCAGCAGAATGATCGACTGACGCGGCGGTGGCAGTAGTTGCAGGATGCGTCCGATTTCCAGCACCGTCGCGACGCCCGCCGCATTATCGGAAGCCCCGGGCCCGGCCGCCACCGAATCGTAGTGCGCGACCAGCAATACCGCGCGCTCGTTGCCGACATCCGTTCCCTGAATGCGCGCCAGAATATTGGTCGGCACGCCGCACACGCCGTAGCGGCTGCAGACCATGATCCCGCTCTGCAGCTCCGGCTTAAGGCCCAGCCCCAGCAGTAGCGTGACAATGCGCTCGCGCATCCGTTCGTTGGCGGGGCTGCCGAGCGGATGCGGCACATTGTCGCCAACCAGGCGCTGCAGCAGCAGCTTGGCGCGCGCGCCGGAGAATTCACCGGGCGCGGCGAGCGCCGGCTTCGACGCGCTCGGGCGATCCACGGCAAGCGTGGCCACCCACACTGCTGCCACCAGCAGCAGCGCCAGCACCAGTGCCCGGTGGCGCGCCGCGCTCATCAGAAATGATACAGCCGTGCGACCTGCACGCGATGCCGACCGAGCATCGGAAGGCGCAGCAGCGCGATCGCAAGCGCCGCACCCAGCAGCGGCCCGAGCACATAGATCCAGAAATGCGCCCATTGCCCGCTCAGCAGCGCCGGACCCAGGCTGCGCGCCGGATTGCCGCTGGCTCCGGACCACGGCCCCTCCCACCACACGAGCCAGGCAAACAACGGCGGGATGGTCCACGGCGTGAAGCGGCGCGTGCTCGCATGCGCGGCGGTGATGAATATCGCCAGCACCAGCGCGAGCGTTGCCAGAACTTCTCCGCCGAGCGCCACCCAGACCGATACGCCGGCACCCACCGTGGTCGCGCCATACTGCATGCCGCGCCCCATCGCTGCCCACAGCAGCAGTGCGCACGCGCCGAGCAGCGCCCCCAGCAACTGCGCCAGCACGTAGCCGAGGGTATCGCGCCACGCCAGCTTGCCTTCGAGCCAGAACGTTAAACTCACCGCGGGATTGATGTGCGCGCCGCTGACGCGGCCCAGCGGCGAAATCGTGATCAGCGCGCCGACGGTGCCGAAGCAGGCGCCGGCCAGCAAACGCCGCAATGCCGCCGATGGCAGCAGCGTCGCGAGCTTGCTGCCGTGACCAAAAAACAGGATCACCATCGACAGTCCGAACCACACCAGCAGCGCCGTGCCCGCCCCTTCCGCCAGATAGAGCCGCGGATGCAGGCGGTTGTACGGTACCGGCCGGCCATGCAGCGGATGGTCGTCGGCCGGCACGCGTTAGCCAAAGCTGCTGAGCGCACGTTCCAGGCCCGCATGACCCAGGGCCACGCGGTGATCGACGCCCTCCCAGCGATCGTCGTAGCGGCGGGTGAAATTGAGCTCCGAGGGACCCGTGAGTTCTTCGGCCGACAGCCGCACCGCCCATAAACCGAACGGCTGTTCCAGCGCCGCACGTTCGTCCACCCACTGCCAGCCGTCAAACCCAAAATGCAGCGTAAATGCCGTTCGGTCCTCGATCAGCAGCGCGCGGCCGACTTCATGCTTGAGCACCGGCACTTCGTCGCGCCAGTGCCAGGCCGCCGCCACGCGCGCCGCGAACCGATCGGCGGCGGTGCACCGATAGCGCTGCTCGACCGCCAGCAGCAGCTCGATCGGACGCCGATGCTCGCGCGCGATCAGCAGCTTGAGAAACTCGGCGTGCGTCCACAGCAGCGGCATCGCGCTGCCCGACGGGCGGCCCGGCGCCAGTCCGAGCTCGGGGATCGGCGCCGCATCCCAGACCTGCTCCGGCAGCAGCCCGCCGATGCTGGCGCATTTCCACATGGTTCGCAGATAGCTGATCGGATCCTCTCCGCTCTGCATCGCCAGGTGCCCGCGCTCGCCGACCAGCAGCGGCCAGGCGCGGCCGACACCATTGCCGTCGAACGGCCGTCCGTCCGGATATTCGCCGTAGCCATCCTCGTTGTAACGGTGGTAAACCGGACCCGATGGCGTGTCGACCTTGAGCACCCGATCGACCACTTTGATGGTGTCCTGGATGCGCGGATCCATCGCGCTGCGCAAGCCCAGGCGCACCAGGTAGGAAAAATCCAGGCTCACGAGCGCCGACGCCTGGATCGACTTGCCCTCGCGGTTGCGCAGCTGCACCTGGCCGCTCACGACGCTCGAGCGGTTCTGACTGCCGATGCGCACATAGTAGCCGTTCACCCCGATACGGCACGCCAGATCGGTCTTGCACACGTAGCACCAGAATTCGAGTCGCTCGTTCCAGTCATCGGCAATGCTGAGCGCGTAGTCGCGCTCCTCGTCGCTCAGCCAGGGTGCGGCCGCGACCAGCGCGCTGATCGCCGCCGCGAGCGAGAACGGACTGACTCCCGGGTTCTCCTCCCAGCGATCCTGCGGGCTGGAAGGCCCGGTGCGCGCGATGAATCCCACCGCCGAGCGCACCATGTGCCTGGTACCCGGCAGCTCGGCCTCGCCGATCTCGCGCAGCTTCGCCGCCAGCAGAATCGGAAATGCGGCCTCATCCAGCTGCACGCCGATCCAGAACGGCTCGCCGCTCGGAAAATAATTCTGCGGCCAGCCGCCATCGCGACCCTGGGTCGCGCTCAGATGAGCCAGGATGTGACGCGCATCGATCAGCTGATGCGCCGCCAGCAACGCAAACGCCGTCAGTGTGGCGTCGCGCGGCCACACCAGATGATAGCCGCCCAGCGTATCGGTGCTGTTGCCCCAGGGGACACTCAGACTTGCCACCACTGCGCCCGGATAGGCGCGATCCTCGTGAATCTTCAGCACCGCCGCCGACTGCAGCCCGGCATCGCCGAGCGTGTCATCGGGCCGCGGCAGTCGCAGACGCGCACCCCAGTCTTTCCAGTCCTGCAGAAACTCCTCGCGCAGCGCATCGAAGGGCGCCGCAAGCGCGGTGCGCGCTCGCGTGCGCGCGCCGAAGGCACTCCCGGCGAAGCCGAGCGCAAGCACGCCTTTGCCGCTCGCCGCCTCGCCGCTGAGCGCGACGGTGCCGCTCTCGGCGCTGGAGAATGCGTAGGTCAGGTGCCCGTGGCGCTCCAGATCCTGCCAGCCGTCGGATGCGCCGACATAGCCGCAGCTGACCTTCAGTAACGGCGGGTCGGCCGCCAGGCACATGCAGAAATCGCCGTGCCTTGCAAAAGCGTAGCCCTCGTCCACCCAGGCGCTGTTGTGGCGGCCGGTACTTCCCAGGTGCGGGG
>DATNNU010000188.1:0-3483 GCA_035601675.1 Steroidobacteraceae bacterium
CCAATCACAGCAGCTACCTTGATGGGGTGGTGCTGTGCGCGACATTGCCGGTCTGGTTCAGTTTTGTGATCAAACGCGAAATGGCCGCCGTACCGCTGGCCGGCACATTGCTACGCCGCATCGGCGCCGAATTCGTCGAGCGCGGCAACCGCGCGCGCGGCGTGCGCGATGCGCGCCGACTGCTGCGCCAGGCCGCGATCGGGCAGGCGCTGGTGTTCTTTCCCGAGGGCACTTTCGGCATTGACGTCGGACTGCGGCACTTTCATATCGGCGCTTTCGCCGCGGCGGTGCGCGCCAATCTGCCGGTGGTTCCGGTGGCGATCCGCGGCACCCGCCATTGCCTGCCGCCGGGAAATCCCTGGCCGCGGCCGGGCACCATTCGGATTGAAGCGCTCGCGGCGCTGCCGGCGCCTGCGCGCGGCGGCGTGCACAACGATCGCAATCCCAACGACCGCGAGCAGGGCGACCGCGAGCAGGCGCTGCGGCTGCGCGATGCCGCTCGTGGCGCCCTGCTAGCCGCGTTGGGTGAACCCGACCTGGATAAGAGCGCGCGCCATTGATGGCACTACCGAACCTGCCCGAGCGCTACCAGCGCGAACTCGCCGCGCACGGCTATCAGGCCGACGCGGCTCAGAGTGCGGCGATCGAGCGCCTGGAGGCGCTGCGCACGCGGCTGCTGGCTGAAGGCACGACAGGAATCTGGCTACGGCAATGGCTACGGCAAAGCCTGCCGAAAGGCGATGGCGCTGGTGATTCCCGCGGCCTGTATCTGTGGGGCGGCGTCGGCCGCGGCAAGACCTGGCTGATGGATCTGTTCTATGACAGTGTGTCGTCGCGAGCTCGCCGCCGCAGCCATTTTCATCACTTCATGCGCGACATGCATGAGCAGTTGCGGCAGATCGGCGCGCGCCGCGAGCCGCTGGAGCTGCTCGCGCGCCGCATTGCCCGGCAGACGCGGCTGCTGTGTCTCGATGAACTCTATGTCAGCGACATCGTCGACGCGATGCTGCTCGGCGGCCTGCTCGCGGCATTGCTGCGTTATGGCGTGCTGCTGGTCATCACCTCGAATGTGCCACCGCGCGAGCTGTATCGGGACGGTCTGCAGCGGCACCGTTTTTTGCCGGCGATTGCGCTGCTCGAGCGCGAGCTGGTGGTGCTGGCAGTGGATGGCGGCATCGACTACCGTTTGCGCCAGCTGCAGCGCCGCCCGATCTATCTCGACAGCCGCGCCGCCGACAGTGACGCACAATTGAATACGCTGTTCGACGCTCTCGCCGGCGATCACGGCGACAGCGCTGCCGAGCTGCGCGTAGCCGGCCGCAGGCTGCGCGCCTTGCGCCGGCGCGGCGATGTCGTCTGGTTTAGCTTCGCCACGCTGTGCGAAGGAGCGCGCAGCCCGAGCGACTATGTGGATATCGCGCGGGAATTTCACGCCGTGCTGCTGTCCGACGTGCCGGCCTTCGCCGAGCCGCAACAGGACAATGCGGCGCGCCGCTTCATCGCCCTGATCGATGAGTTCTACGATCAGGGTGTCAAGCTGGTGCTGTCGGCGGCGGCGGCACCCGCCGATTTATACCGCGGCGAACTGCTGCAACTTGATTTTCGCCGCACCGCCAGCCGCCTGACAGAAATGCAGACGGAATACTACCTGGCGCGACCGCGTCGGAATTGAGCCGATGCTCGAGCACGCACTGCTATCGGACTTCGGCAGGGATTTTCGACGGCGGAAATATTTGCTGCTGAATGTTTCCTAGGTAAAGTAACACCATGACTTCGAACGCATCACCTGTTTCCGGACCGCTCGAATTGCGCGCCGCCGAGATTGAAGCCGCCGTGGCGCGCACTGCGGCGCGCTTCAGTGAGGTACCGATCATCGAAACCTCGATCCTGCGTCTGCTGACCTTGATGGGTCGCGAAATCAGTGCGCTGCTGGAGGAATCGCTGCGGCCGCACGGCCTCAACGAGACCGACTTTCGGATCTTAATGTGCCTGTTCAGTCAGCCCGATGGCGTCGCGCATCCGAGCGACCTGTGCGCCTATGTCGCTCAGAGCCCGGCCAACATGACGCGCGTCGCCGACGGCTTGTGCGAGCGCGGTCTGATCACCCGTGTCGCCAGCGAGGAGGATCGGCGCCGCACGATTATACGCATCACGGCCGACGGCGAGGCGCTGGCGCGATCGCTGCTGCCGGACACGACAGCGCGAACCAGGGCAATTTTCACCGGCATGCCGCCGCCGGCGCGCCGTGCGCTGCTCGGACAGTTGCGCGCGATCATCGCCCAGATCGATCGGCAGACGCAGCACTGGCCCGCGCCCGGATACGACGCGAGCGAAGCGGCACCGCGCGCAGGTCCGGTGGACCAGGCCGGGTAAGCTCAGCCACGCTGCCGGCGTGGCACCGGGGGCGCCGGTAGCACTCCCGATCAGGACGAAGTGCTACGATTCTCTTATGAGCGAACAACGGATCATTGCGCATTTCGAGATTCCCTACCGTGCCTGCCTCGACGGCGACGGCGCACCGCTGGGGCCGCTGCCGGCCTGGGTGGAAGACGGCGAACTGCTGCGGCGCATGTACCGGGCGATGGTACGTGCGCGGGCCTTCGACACCAAGGCTGTCAATCTGCAGCGTACCGGCAAGCTCGGCACCTACCCCTCATGCCTGGGACACGAAGCCACGCATGTTGGCGTCGGTGCCGCCATGCGGCCGGACGACGTTCTGTTCACGGTTTATCGCGAGATCGGCACCAAGTTCTGGCGCGGCGTCGACATGCTCGACGTCCTGCTGTACTGGGGCGGGGATGAACGCGGCACCTTGTATCAGCGCTCGCCGCAGGACTTTCCGTTTTGCGTTCCCATAGGCTCGCAGATGCCGCATGCGGCCGGGGCGGCGCTGGCGATGCAGATCCGCGACCAGCGGCGCTGTGCTCTCGCCTTCATCGGCGACGGCGGTACCTCCCAAGGCGCGTTCTACGAGGCGATCAACTTCGCCGGTGTCAAGTCACTGCCGCTGGTGTGCGTCATCGTCAATAACCGCTGGGCCATATCGGTTCCGGTGGCGGCGCAGACCGCGGCCGCGACACTGGCGCAGAAAGCGATCGCCGCCGGAATTCCGGCGCTGCAGATCGACGGCAACGACCTGCTGGTGGTGCGCGAGGCGGTCGGCGAGGCGGTCGAGCGTGCGCGCGGCGGCGGCGGCCCGACGGTCATCGAAGCCCTCACCTACCGCCTGAGCGATCACACGACATCGGACGACGCCACGCGTTACCGCAGTGCCGAGGAAGTCGCCGCCGCGCGGCGGCTCGAGCCGATCGCACGCACGCGCAGCTTCCTGCAATCGCGCGCACTGTGGGACGAGGCCGATGAGCAGGCGCTCAAGGCTGCGTGCAGCGAGGAAGTCGACGCCGCGGTCAAGCAGTACCTGGCGACGCCAAAGCAGTCCACGGACGCAATGTTCGATTTTCTCTACGCGCAGCTGACGCCGAC
>DATNNU010000189.1:0-7022 GCA_035601675.1 Steroidobacteraceae bacterium
CACACGCTCGAGCCCGTGCACCAGCGCCTCGAGATTGGCGGCCAGGATCAGTCCCAGCGCCGCCCCGGCGCTGGTACCGGCCATGCCGATGAACGCTCCCTGGATCGAGAACGCCGCCAGGATATTGTGCGGCCCGGCGCCGAGCGTGCGCAGAATCGCTATGTCGGGGCGCTTTTCCTTCACCACCATGACCAGCGCAGCGACGATATTGAAGGCGGCTACCGCGACCACCAGCAGCAGAATGACGAACAGCATCGACTTGGTGATCTGGATCGAACGGAAGAAATTGCTGTGCACGCGCGTCCAGTCACTGACGTAATAGCCGCCGCCGAGGCTCAGCGCCAGATCGCGCACGACGCGCGGCGCCAGGAACGCATCCTTGAGCGTGAGCCGCACGCCGGTGACGGCATCGCCGAGCTGGTAGATGCGCGCAGCATCCTTGAGCTGAACCAGGGCAAGACCGCGATCGTATTCATACATCCCGGAATGGAAAATCCCTGCCACCCGAAAGCGGCGCATCCGCGGCTCGATGCCGGCCGGGGTGGCATTGCCCTGCG
Source organism: Steroidobacteraceae bacterium (assembly GCA_035601675.1). Classification (GTDB taxonomy): domain Bacteria; phylum Pseudomonadota; class Gammaproteobacteria; order Steroidobacterales; family Steroidobacteraceae; genus FEN-1191. Next base: position 558 of record DATNNU010000189.1, read on the forward strand.
GGGCGATCAGCACCAGGTCATCGCCGAGCGTGACCGCAAGCGCCAGCGCCAGCGCATCGCCGAGCATGATGCGGTAGCTGCCATCGCTTAAGTCCTCGATGCGTCCGCCCTGGATGCGTTCGGCCAGCCCGACCGCGCGGCGCTCCTGCTCCGGCAGCACACCGCGGATGGCGGTGCCGGCGGTGTGCGCGCCATGCATCAGCAGCGCCTGCGCTTCGATATACGGCACCGCCGCCACGACTGCCGGCAGCGTCAGCGCCTGTGCCTGATCGCGCCGCCAGTCCTTGAGGCTGCCTTCCAGGCCGGTCAACGTGGCATGCGAGGTGACACTCAGAATGCGGGTCTTGAGCTCACGTTCAAACCCGTTCATGACCGAGAGCACGACGATCAGCACCGCGACACCCACCGCCAGCCCGAGCGCCGAGACCACGGAGATGAACGACAGGAAGCCGCGCCCACGCGTCGAGCGCAGGTAGCGTGTCCCGAGCAGCCATTCGTAAGCCAACGCCGGATCACTCGTAGCGCAGCGCGTCGGCGGGCGGCGTACGGGCGGCGCGCAGCGCCGGGTACACCGTCGACAGCAGCGTCAGGGTGAAGGCGGCGCCGCTGATCCAGGCGACGTCATGCAGATGCATATCGGAAGGAATGCTGGTGATGTAATAGACCTGCGAATCGAGAAACTGAAAATGCAGCAGCCGCTCGAGCAGCGGCACGATGCTGCTGACGTTGCGCGCCAGCAGTACACCGAGCACGACGCCGGCGGCGACTCCGAACCAACCGATCGCCAGGCCCTGGGTGATGAACGTCTGCATGATGCTGCGCGGCGAGGTGCCGAAGGTGCGCAGGATCGCAATGTCGGTGCGCTTGTCATTCACCACCATGACCAGCATCGCCACGATGTTGAACGCCGCCACGCCGACGATCAGCAGCAGGATCAGCGCCATCATGGTCTTCTCGATGCGGATGGCGCGAAAGTAGCTGGCATTCTCCTGGGTCCAGTCGCTGGTGGTGTAGCCGGCGCCCACGGCGGCACGCACCGCCGGCATGAACTGATCCACTTTGAGCGCATCGGTAAAGCGCAGGCGCAGGCCGCTCGCCCCCTGTGCCAGCGGCGCAAACGAGCGCACGTCGGCGAGCTGCGCCAGGATCAGCGTATTGTCGTGGTCCTCGAGGCCGGCCCGAAATACGCCGCCGACCGTGAACTGGCGCAACCGCGGTTCGGGCGTGCCGTTGGCCGAGGCCATCGGCACCAGCAGCGTGATCCGGTCACCGACCCGCACGCCGAACTGATCGGCGATGTCGCGGCCGAGGATGACGGCGTTGCTGCCGGGCTGCAGCGCGCCGAGCGCGCCTTCCACCAGCAGCGGCCGCACATCGGCGACCGCGGCCTCCAGATCGGGATCGATGCCGCGCAGTACCACCGGCAGCATTTCCGGCTGGCGCACCGCCAGCGCCGTGAGCTCGATGTACGGTGCCACCCCGAGCACGCCCGGCAGGCGCTGCAAGCGCTCGCGCAGGGCGCCATCGGCGTCGTTCGAGGCCGCTCCGCTCGCCGTGACGTGAGCCTGCGCGTTCAGCGACAACAGCCGGTCGCGCAACTCGCCTTCAAAGCCGTTCATAACCGACAGGATCACGATCAGCGCCGCGACACCCAGCGACACGCCGGCGAGCGACACCCAGGTGATCAGCGAGACGAAGAATTTGTGCTGCCGCGAGCGCACGTAACGCAAACCGATGAAGACTGACAGCGGCTGAAACATGGGCTTGGCATTAAAGCACAGCCCCCCGCAAAACAGGACCTGGATCACAAAACCGGCCCTATGCACGCGCACCGAAGTCGGCACTATGTCGTGCCGGTGCTATAGTTCTGCCTCCGGCACAAGCGTACAGGTGCACCATGACTGGCACGAACAAGCTCGCAGTGACCCTGGCCGTCGGCCTGGGCGCAGCGCTCGCGCTGCTGATCGCCGGCACGGCGCGCTCAGAGACGGTCGCCGACGGTGACCAGCTCATGGTGCGCGAGTCGGATATCGCGCGCCCTTCGCGCGGCATGACGATGCACGCGGTCGAGGCGAAATTCGGCGCGCCGCAGCAACGCCATGAGGCGGTCGGTGAGCCGCCGATCTCACGCTGGGATTACCACGGCTTCAGGGTGTTCTTCGAGAAGGACCGCGTCATCCACGCGGTCGTCGATCCCGCGTCCTAAAGCTCACGCAAGCCGGCGGTGACCGGCAGGCGCGCCGCGCGCAATGCCGGAAACAGGCCGCCGATCAAGCCGATCGCGAGCGCCCACTTCAGGCCGGTCCACAGCAGCGCTGGCGATACCTGGAACGCGAATACCACCTGGGTGAAGTTCTGTCCCAGCGTGGATACCGTGTAGTGGTTGAATATCACCCAGCTCAGCGCCGCTCCGAGCGCGCCACCCAGCAGCGCCAGCAGCATGGTCTCCAGCAGCACCGAGAAGATCACCGGCAGCGCACGAAAGCCGATGGCCCGCAGCGTCGCGATCTCGCGGCTGCGCGTGGCCACCGCCGCATACATGGTGTTCAGCGCGCCGAAAACGGCACCGATCGCCATGATCGAGGCAATGGTGATGCCCAGTACGCGGATCAGTTTCGATAGCGCCGCGGATTGGTCGGTGTAGTAGCCACGCGTGGTCTTGGCGTCCACCGTCAGCCGCGGATCACTCGCCAGCCCGGCCTTGAAAGCATCGAACGCATCGGCGCCGGTCAATCTCACCGTCACCGCGGCGGTGCTGCTGCCGCGACGATAGGTAGCGGCGACCACATCGGTGTCGGCCCACAGCTCGGAGTCGTGCGCATCGTCGGAGTCGAAGGCACCCACCACGGTCCAGGTCTGGCCGTTGAGTTTGAGCGTCGAGCCGATATCGAGCCCGGAGAACTGCTGGCGTGCGCCCTTACCGACGATCATCTCACGCAGCCCGGGACCGAATTTGCGACCGTCGATGATCCTGACATTGGGACGCAGGCTCCAGGCGCGCTCGCCGATGCCGCGTAGCTCCACATTGGCATCCAGGCCGCTGCTCTTCTTCGGCAATGAGGCCACCAGCACCAGCTCGGCCGAGGCGATCGGCTGGCCCTGGGCATCGCGCAGCACCTGCGGCGCCTGCGCCACGAGGTTGGCGCTATCGTGGTTCAGTACCGAGTTGATCTCGGTCTGCGCCCCGGCGCGCATCACGATCGCGGTGTCGTCGCTGCCGCCCTGCTTGAGCGTTGCCTCGAAGCCGGCGGCCATCGCCAGCAGTGCCACCAGCACGGCGACCACGCCGGCAATGCCCACCACGACCACCGACGAGGCACCGAGGCGCTGCGGGATCGTCGCCAGGCCAACTTCGGTCACCGACCAGGCTTGACGACCGACGCGCGTCAGCAATGTCCACAGCCCCAACAGCAATAGCGCCGCCAGCAGCAGCCACCACGGCGAGAGCAGCAGCAAAGCGATCGCGCCCGCAGCGCCGATCAGGCTGCCGATCAGGCTGCCGATCAGGGCGCTGAACCGGCGCAGGCGTGAGGCTGGCATCGCGGCTTACCTTTAGCGTCCGGCCAGCGCGTCGACAATCCGTAGCTGCATGGCGCGGCGCGCGGGCAGCGCGCCGACGATCAGGCCGATCAGCACCATCAACCCCAGAGCGCGCAGCCAGATAGACGCGCCGACGCGCGTCATCGGCACCGCCTCACCGAGCGCGGCGCGCACGGCATCCACCACCATGCCGGCGAGCACCAGGCCGATCGCGCCGCCGAGCACAATCAGCAGCACCGATTCGGCCAGCACCAGACCGAGCACGCTCTGATTGGAGAAGCCGATGGTCTTCAACACCGCCAGCTCCGGAATGCGCTCGCGTACCGCCTGTGCCATGGTGTTACCGGTCAGAAGTATCAGGGTGAAAAACACCGCGCCCATGATCGCGCCGACGATCAGGCCGATATCGCCGTACTGGCTGACAAACGCCGCATTGAAGGCCTGCTCGGTCTGCGTCTTGGTCTCGTGATCGGAGTTGGCCGACAGCGCATCGACCGCCTGCGCGACCTGCTGCGCCAGGGTGCGATCGCTCACCTGCGTGATGTACCAGCCGACGTTGCCATTGCCGAAGGCCCGCGCCTCGTCAAAATAATCCCAGTTGAAGAACAACGCGCTTTCCTGGTTCTTCTGCTTCGGATTGGAGACCCGGTAGATGCCCACCAGGTCGAAGGTCCAGGTATTAGCGCCACCCTTCTGCGGAAAGATGGTCGCCTGCAGCGGTATTTTGTCGCCCAGCTTCCAGTTGAATTTCCTGGCGAGACTCTCACCGGCCACCGCGCCGGTACGGGTGTTGCGAAACGCCGTACGCTCGGCCGCCGACAGCTGCCACTCGGGGTAGAGATCGAAGAAATTGTCCGCCACCGCCTCGTTGGCGAAGAAATTCTTCGGATCCTGGTAGATGCCGCCAAACCAGTTGGCGTAGGTCAGCTTCGCCACGCCGGGCAGCGCCTCGATGCCCGACAGCAGACTCTTCGGCAGCGACAGCGTGAAGCTGATCTTCGATACCGTCACCAGGCGATCGACGCCCGCCACGCTGCTGGCGGCACTGGCAAACGCACTGCGCACCGAGTCAAGCAGTCCGAACAACAGGAACGCGGCCAGCACCGATAACAGCGTGAAGATGGTCCGCGTCTTGCGCCGGAACATCGCGCTCCAGATCAGCTGCAGATACTTCACGGCCGCGATGGCTCGCTCTGTTCCACCAGGCTGCCCTTGTCCAGGTGCAGCGTGTGCTTGGCGAATTCGGCGGCCTTCGGATCGTGTGTCACCATGATGATGGTCTTGCCATGATCGCGGTTGAGCTGCTGCAGCAGCGTCAGCACCTCCGCCCCCGATTGCCGATCCAGATCACCGGTCGGCTCATCGCACACCAGCAGCGTGGGATCCGACACGATGGCACGCGCGATCGCCACCCGCTGCTGCTGCCCGCCCGACAGCTCGCTCGGCTTGTGCGCCGCCCGATCGGCCAGAGCCACCAGCTCGAGGGCGACCGCGGCGTTGCGTTTGCGCTGCGCCGCCGACAGGTGGGTCAACAGCAGCGGCAGCTCGACGTTCTTGCGCGCCGAGAGCATCGGCAGCAGATTGTAGAACTGAAAGACGAAGCCGACGTTCGACGCCCGCCATTTGGCCAGAGCGCCCTCCGACAGCCGATCGATGCGCTTGCCTCCGATCGTGATGCTGCCGTCGGTCGGTGAGTCGAGTCCGCCGATCAGGTTCAGCAGCGTCGTCTTGCCCGAACCCGACGGCCCCATCAGCGCCATGAAGTCGCCCTGTTCGATAGCCAGTTGCACGTGGTGCAGCACCTCGATCTTCTGCTTGCCGCGCTGGTAGATCTTGCTCAGATTTTGCACTTCGACCAGGGCGCTCATGCCGTGCCTCACTGTTTAGCGATAACGATCGCCGCACCGTCGTTCATCGGCTGCGGCGGGCTGCGTACCAGGTGCGTACCGGCCGCGATGCCCTCGACCAGCCGCAGATCCCCGAAACTCTGTCCGGCACTGACCGGCCGGGCACGCACATGAGTGCCGTCGATGGCGAATACGACGCTCTTGCCATCGCGCTCGACGATGGCCGCCGCCGGCACCAGTACCCCCTGCGGCGGCGCTGCCGCCGTGCTCGCAGTGTGCGAAGCTCGCTCCCCGGTGTGCTCCAGGAACGACACGCGCACCCCCATGTCGGGCAGGATGCGCGGATCCTTCTGCTCGATGGCGACGCGCACCTTGACCGTGGCCTTGCTTCGATCCGCGGTCGGAATGATGGCAATGACGTGTGCGGGAATGGTCCAGTCCGGATAGGCGTCGAGCACTGCCTGCGCGCTCTGTGCCGGCTGCACCCGGTGGATGTAGGCCTCATTGACGTCGACCTCGATTTCCAGCGATTCCATATCGACGATCGTGCCCACGCCGGTGCGCGTGAAGCCGCCGCCGGCCGAGATCGGCGAGATGATCTCGCCCGCCTGTGCGGCCTTTGCCACGATGACGCCGGAAAACGGCGCCCGTACGGTCGTGTAGTCGAGCTGAACCTGGGCGCCGCGCAGCGCGGCCTGTGCCAGTTGCGTCTGCTTGCGCTGCGACTCCACTTGCGCTTCGAGGGTTGCCACCTGCGTCTGTGTGGTCTCCAGCGCCTGTTGCGACACCAGCTTGCGATCGATGAGTTGCTGATTGCGCTGGTTGTCGCGCCGCGCCTGCGCGAGTTGCGCCTGAAATTGCATCAGCAGCGCCCGCGACGCCATCACTTGCGCCTGCGCCTGCGACCAGCTCGCCTTCTGCGCCGAATTGTCCAGCTGCGCCAGGATCTGGCCCGCCGTGACGTGTTCGCCTTCCTCGATCAGCACCGCGGTCAATGCGCCGGTGATCTGAGCCGATACCGTTGCTTCACGACGTGCGGTGACGTAGCCGGTGGCCTGCAGAATGGCGGCCGAGCCGC
>DATNNU010000190.1:0-5500 GCA_035601675.1 Steroidobacteraceae bacterium
CTCTGCTGCTGCTGGCGCACACCGACATCGCATCGCGCGCGCCGGATGATGCCGTTGCCTGGGTGGAGTTGGGTGAAGCGCAACGCCTGATGTACGCCGATCGCGATCGCTACGTGGGTGATCCGGCCGTGGTCGACGTGCCGCTCGCCGGCATGCTCGACCCCGCCTACATCCAGGGGCGCGCGGCGCTGATCGGTAAACGGATTGCCGACCAGCCGCCACAACCCGGCCAGCCGCCGGGCGCAAAGCGCTACGGGCCCGATCACACGGCCGCGCCCAGCGGTACCACCCACCTGGTGATTGTCGATGACAACGGCAACGTGCTGTCGATGACCAGCACGGTCGAGAGCATCTTCGGCTCCGGCCGTATGGTGGATGGCTTTTTTCTCAACAATCAGCTGACCGACTTCAGTTTCTCGCCGCAGGACGCGGATGGCGGTCGGGCGGCCAACGCGGTCGGGCCCGGCAAGCGGCCGCGTTCGGCGATGTCGCCGACCATCGTGTTCGACCGCGACGGCCATTTCGTTGCCGCCACCGGATCGGCCGGCGGCCCGGCGATCATCGCCTACATCATCAAGACACTGATCGGCACGCTCGATTGGCACCTGACGATGCAGGCGGCGATCAGCCTGCCGAATCTGGTCGCGCATGGCGATCACTTCACGGCCGAGACCGCCAAGTTCGCGCCCGAGCTGTTGAACGGCATGATTCAGCGTGGCCTGAATCCGCAGCCAGGCCAATTCGAAGAGTCGGGCTTGCAGGGCGTGCTGGTACGTGCCGACGGCAGCTACGAAGGCGGCGCCGATCCGCGGCGCGAGGGCGTGGCGCTCAGCTACTAGGCGGCGGCTTAACTCTTGCGGGTTAACCTGCGCTTGAACGCCGCCTCGACCAGCGGATGCACGAAGGCGCTGACATCACCGCCCAGCGCCGCGACCTCGCGCACCAGGGTCGAGGAGATGAAGGTGAATTTTTCCTTCGGCACCATGAACACCGTTTCCACATCAGGCTGCAGGTGCCGCCCCATGCTCGCCAGCTGAAATTCGAATTCGAAATCCGAAACGGCGCGCAGCCCGCGCACGATCACCGCCAGGTCGTGCTGGCGCGCAAAGTCGACCGTCAGCCCGGAGTAACCGGTGATCTCCACATTCTTCAGGTCGGCCAGTACCGCGCGCGCCAGTTCCACTCGCTCGTCCACATTGAACATCGGCTCCTTGTTGGGATTGGCGGCCACCGCGATCACGACCCGGCCGAAAATGCTCGCCGCGCGGCGCGCGATGTCTTCGTGGCCGCGTGTGAGTGGGTCGAAGGTCCCCGGATACACCGCCGTGGATCTCATGCTGATAACGCCCCTGCCCGTTGCTGCGAATAGTTATGCTGCGAACAGATGATACCTGACCTCACCGGCCTTGCCCGAGCGCAGTTCGCGCCACGAGGCCGGCAGCGCCTGCTGCAGCTCGTCGTCGGCGTGTTGTTCGACATAAATGCGGGCGTCCGGCGCGAGCCCGCTGCGCGCGAGTGCCGCCGCCGCCGCGGGCAATTCGCCCGATGCATACGGCGGATCGAGAAATACCAGATCAAAGCCGCGGCCCGCGTCCGAGGCCTGCGGACCGAGGGCTCGGTTAGCGGCCAGGTAGTGCTGCGCCTCATCGCAGACTACGGTGGCGTTGGCCACCTGCCAGTCGCGCAGCAGTTGCCGCAGCGCGTTGACTGCGGCGCGCTGGTGCTCGACGAACACCACCGACGCCGCGCCGCGCGACAGCGCCTCCAGGCCCAGCGCCCCGGAACCGGCGTACAGATCCAGGCAGTGCGCGCCTTCGACCCTGGACTGCAGCCAGTTGAACAGGGTCTCGCGCACACGATCGGGTGTCGGCCGTAGGTCGAGTTCCGGGAAACGAAATTTCTTGCCGCGCCACTGGCCGGCAATGATGCGCAACAGTCGCTGCTGGCGCCCGCGAGCGTGATGCGTGGAAATCTGACGAGGCGGAGCGCGCTTGGCTGTCATGGGCGCCAAGCCTACCGCAGCTCTGCCGCGGCGCGCGCGACGTGCGACAATGGCAGGCCATGTCGAACCCGGATGAGCCCCTGAGGTTTCTTGCCCGTCTCAAGGCGCGTCTCAATCGTGGCGGCGCTTCGATGGCCCGCGACCTGCGCAATCTGCTGCGCGGCCGCAAGATCGACGCCGCGGTACTGGAAGATCTGGAGACGCGTCTGCTGAGCGCCGATGTCGGGGTCGAGGCCACGAGCGAGATCCTGGCCGACTTGAATCGCCGGGTCGCAAGCCACGAGCTCGATGATGTCGAGGCACTGCTCAATGCGCTGCGCGATCGCCTGAGCGAACTGCTCGCCCCCTGCGAGCAGCCGCTGCGCATCGAGCCTGGTGCCGAGCCGTTCGTGGTGCTGATCGTCGGCGTCAATGGCTCCGGCAAGACCACCAGCATCGGCAAGCTGGCATGCGAACTGCGCGAACAGGGCCTGAGCGTGATGCTCGCCGCCGGCGATACGTTTCGCGCCGCCGCCATCGAGCAGCTGCATATCTGGGCGGAGCGTACCGGCTCGCTGTTCAGCGCGCAGCAGACCGGAGCCGATCCGGGCGCCGTGATCTTCGATGCGCTCAAATCCGCTCAGGCGCGCGGCGTTAACGTGCTGCTGGCCGACACCGCCGGTCGGCTGCACAGCCAGACGCATCTGATGGACGAGCTCAAGAAGGTCAAGCGCGTTATTGCGCGCCTCATGCCCGCGGCGCCGCACGAGGTACTGCTGGTGCTCGACGCCAACCAGGGGCAGAACGCGCTGGCGCAGGCGCAGCAGTTTCATGCCGCCCTTGGTGTCACCGGTCTGGTGCTCACCAAGCTCGACGGCACCGCGCGCGGCGGTATCGTGGTGGCGATCGCGCGAGCGCTCAAACTGCCGATCCGCTTCATCGGCGTCGGCGAGAAAGCCGAGGATTTCGGCGCTTTCAATGCGCGCGCGTTTGCCGGCGCGCTGCTCGACGGCGCCGCCGATGAGCGCGGCCAGGCGCGTGAGGCCAAGGCCTCGTGATCAGCTTCGAGCGCGTCAGCAAGCGCTATCCGAACGGGCGCGAGGCGCTCACCGACCTGAGCTTCGACGTCCACGACGGTGAAATGGTATTCCTGACCGGCCGCTCGGGCGCCGGCAAGAGCAGCGTGCTCAAACTGATCGCGCTGATTGAGCGCCCGACGCGCGGCCAGATCATCGTCAACGGCGACAACACCGCCAAACTGCCATCGCGGCGCGTACCTATGTTTCGCCGCGGACTGGGGGTCGTCTTTCAGGATCACCGGCTGCTGATGGATCGGCCGGTGTTCGACAACGTGGCGCTGCCGCTGATCGTCACCGACACCTCGTTCCGCGAAATCGAAAAACGCGTACGCGCCGCGCTCGATCAGGTGGGCCTGCTCGGCAAGGAGCGCGTGGCGCCGCTGGAACTGTCGGTCGGCGAGCAGCAGCGCGTCTGCATCGCGCGCGCGATCGTCAGCAAGCCGCCGTTGCTGGTGGCCGATGAGCCCACCGGCAACCTTGATGCCACGCTGGCGGCGGAAGTCATGGGTCTGTTCCGGCGTTTCAACGAGGTCGGCGTCACCGTGGTGGTGGCGACCCATGATCTGCCCCTGGTGCGCGAGTCGGGTCTGCGCGCGATCGTGCTTGACGAGGGACGCCTGGGCAGCAGTGGCTAGCGTCTCCAACTGGACAGCACGCCACGGCCATGCGCTGGTGTCCACCGCCGGCCATCTCGGGCGCCATGGTCTGGCCACCGTGCTGACGGTGGCGGTGATGGGGTTGGCGCTCGCCCTGCCGCTGGCGCTCAATGTGCTGGTGCGCAACGTACGCGATGCCACCGGCGATTTCTCCGAGGCCGTGGGACTGTCGGTCTACTTCAAGCCCGAGGTCTCGGAACAGAAGGCGCGCCAGCTGGCGATGAGCGCCGGCGAGCGCGTCGGCGTCGCCAGCGCGACGCTGATCACCGCGACCCAGGCGCTGGCGGAGTTTCGTACCCAGTCGGGCTTCGGCGCGGCGCTCAATGCACTGCCGGACAATCCGCTACCCCATGTGCTGACGATCCGTCCGGCGCCCGACGCCGCCTCCCCGTCCCAGCTCGAGGCGCTGCGCAGCTACCTGCTCGCGTGGCCCGAGGTCGATTCGGTGCAGCTCGATCGCGACTGGGTGCTGCGCTTCAGCGCCATCCTGGAGCTGCTGCGCCGGGTGGTGCTGATCACCGCGGTGCTGCTGGGGGCCGGCGTCCTCGCGGTCGTCGGCAATACCATCCGGCTGGAGATTGTGAACCGCCGCAACGAAATTGAAGTCACCAAGCTGGTCGGCGGCACCAATGCGTTCGTTCGGCGGCCGTTTCTTTATGCCGGTGTGCTGTATGGCCTGCTCGCGGGATCGATCGCCTGGGGCCTGGTGGCCATCGCGCGCCTGAGCCTGGCGCCGGCGGCCTGGCGCCTGGCGGCGGCCTACGGCAGCGACTTCAGCTTGCAGGGTCCGAGCCTGCCTGAGCTCGGCATCCTGCTGCTGACCGGCATGGCGCTGGGCTGGCTAGGCGCCTGGATTGCGGCCGCCCGACAGCTGGCGCGCATCGAGCCGCGCACGGCCTGAAGCGCCGCCCAGGCCCCCGGTGTGGGCGCCGCGCCGGCTATAACTTATTGAACAGGAAGGGTAAATATCGGGGTCCGGAGCGCAGCCGGCGCTGCCGGGGGCTTAGCAGTCTGGCGCTGAGAGTGCTAATATTAGCGCCTACCAGCGAAGGAGGATCGCGGCGTGACTAACCCCCAGACTGCGCTGATCGCCCAACCAGGCTTCGGCCTGGCCGGTCCCATTGGCACTTTCGATGCTTACCTGGAGCGGGTAAGTCGGATTCCCGTGCTCAGTCGCGAGCAGGAGCAGGCGCTCGCGCTGCGCTTTCGCCGCGACGACGACCTGAACGCGGCGCGTGAGCTGGTGCTGTCGCACCTGCGCTTCGTGGTGCACATTGCCCGCGGCTATTCAGGCTATGGCCTGCCGATGAACGATCTGGTGCAGGAGGGCAACATCGGGCTGATGAAAGCCGTGAAACGCTTCGACCCGAGCGTTGGCGTGCGCCTGGTGTCGTTCGCCGTGCACTGGATCCGCGCCGAGATTCATGAGTACGTGCTGCGCAACTGGCGGCTGGTGAAGGTCGCCACGACCAAGGCGCAGCGCAAGTTGTTTTTCAATCTGCGGCGAATGAAGCCGAATCTGGCCTGGCTCAGCGCGGACGAAACGCGCGCGGTAGCCAGGGATCTGGGCGTGACGCCGGCCGAAGTCACGGAGATGGAACGCCGGCTGTCGGCGCGCGACCTGTCGTTCGATGTCGGCCCGGAGAGCGACGACGAGGAAAGCTTCGGCCCGGCGGCCTACCTGCCGGCGGCCGATGCCGATCCGGCCGAACAGGTCGAGGCTGAAGAGTGGAGCAGTTCGTCGCAGCAGCAGCTTTCGGCCGCGATGAACCGGCTCGACGATC
>DATNNU010000191.1:0-2136 GCA_035601675.1 Steroidobacteraceae bacterium
CGAAGCCCAGGCGGCTTACCACCAGGTCGCCGCCGATCGATAGCCTGCCGGCCGCAGCCGCAGGTCGCTTGGCGTCGAAGGTCGATTCTCGTTTTGCGATCGCGAATGCCGGTCGGCTGAGCACTGCGCCGGTTACAGCCGCAGTGCCGCGAATCAGAAATCCGCGGCGAGAGGGATTGTCGATCATCATCATGCACTCCGAAATTCAGATCTTGTTTGCGCCACCGATCGGGAATAGGAAAAAATTCCTGCTTGCCGAGCATACTCCCGCTTTCCAAGTCGAGGAAGTTTCGAGCGGATTCGCTTCATGTATGCTGGTGCGACACGGTGCGGCTAAATGGTTTGAGGAATTAGTGGAAAACGAAATTGGCGGAGCAGCGCATTTTCCGGGGCGCATCGGTCTTGGCACCTGGCCGATTGGCGAGTCCGGTGAGCATCGCGATCGTGAGATTGCCGCGATCCGGCACGCGCTTGATATCGGCTACCGCCTGCTCGATACCGCCGAGATGTATGCCGATGGCGGCGCCGAGCGCATCATCGGCAGCGCACTCAAGGCATTTGGAGCCTCGCGGCGATCCGAGCTCTATATCGTCAGCAAGCTGGTACCCGACAATGCTACTCGCGAAGGTGTCGTACGAGCCTGCGAAGCTTCCATCCAGCGCATGGGCTGCCAGTATCTGGATATGTATCTGCTGCACTGGCGGGGCCCGCATCCGTTTGTGCAGACGCTGCGCGGATTCGACGATCTTCTGCGGCGCGGGTTGATTCGCCATGTCGGTGTGAGCAACTTCGGCGTCGATGATTTACGGCTATGGCTTGAGGCGGAGCGCACTGTCGGCCTGCCCGCGAGCACGCGCTGCAATCAGATGCCCTACAGCGCCGACGCCCGCGGGATCGAGTACGAACTGCTACCGTGGCAGCGTGCACGCGCAATCCAGACCATTGCCTACTCGCCACTCGGACGCGGCGCATTGACCAGGAATGAGGTGCTGGCGCGGCTGGGCCGTGAGCGCGGGGTCACTGGGGCGCAGATTGCACTGGCATGGTGCCTGCGTGAGCCGGACGTAATCGCCATCCCCAAGTCCGCGAACCCGCAGCGCATGCAGGAGAATCTGGCGGCAGCGGCGCTGCGTCTTAGCCCCGAGGAGCTCGAGCAGATCGATCGGGAGTTTCCGCTGCGGTTCCGCAGGCTGCGGCAGAGCAGGGTGTTTCGGCAAACGAAATCCGCCGTGCGGCGGCTGCTACGCCGCCGCCGTTGAACTGCGCTGCGGCTCTATCCGATCAGCGCCTTCAGCCGTTGCGTTCGAGTGCCCTCGAGAATCGCGCCCACCCGGCGCAGCAACTGGATTGCATCACCTGCCGGTAGGGCCTCGCCGAGCAGGTATCCCTGCGCCTCATGGCACTGGTGTTCCTGCAGGAACATCAACTGCGAGATGTTCTCAACGCCCTCGGCCGTCAGGTCGATGCGCAGCGATCGCGACATGGCAATGCTTCCGCTAGAATCCGCCACCGCCGGATTTCCCCGCCTGAGGAAGACCACATGGCCACCTGATGAAGGCGCAAGCGTGCATAGTCGGCGGCGGGCCCGCGGGAATGATGCTCGGCTACCTGCTGGGGCGCGCCGGAATCGATACCTGCGTTCTGGAAAAGCACGCGGATTTCCTGCGGGATTTTCGCGGCGATACCGTGCATCCATCGACCATGCAGATCATGCACGAGCTCGGGCTATTGGAGGATTTCCTGAAGCTGCCGCACTCTGAAGTCCGCAGCTTCTCCGCGGCGATCGGTGACCGTAGCTTCAAGATTGCCGACTTCAGCCACATACCGGCAGCCTGCAGATACATTGCCTTCATGCCACAGTGGGATTTTCTGAACTTCCTCGCCGACAAAGGCCGCCAGCTGGCCGCGCTGAAAGTCATCATGCAGGCACAGGTGACCGGGCTGACAGAGGCGGGAGGGCGGGTGGTGGGCGTCGTGGCGACGACGCCCGCAGGTCCGCTCGAGGTGCGCGCTGACCTTGTGATCGGCTGTGACGGCCGCTCTTCCACGGTGCGTAAGGCCGCCGGCCTCATGGTCCGGGATCTGGGCTCGCCGATCGACGTGCTGTGGTTCCGCTTGTCGAAGCAGTCCGACGAT
>DATNNU010000192.1:0-5398 GCA_035601675.1 Steroidobacteraceae bacterium
GTCAACGGCGTGCCGATGAAGGCGCGCAAGGGCGAGAACATCATTCGCGCGACCGATCGCGAGGGTGTGTATGTGCCCAGATTCTGCTATCACGACAAGCTGCCGGTGGCGGCCAACTGCCGCATGTGCCTGGTCGAAGTCGAAAAAGCTCCCAAACCGCTGCCGGCCTGCGCCACGCCGGTGACCGAGGGCATGAAGATCTTCACCCACTCGGTCAAGGCCATCGGCGCGCAGCGCTCGGTGATGGAATTCCTGCTGATCAACCACCCGCTCGACTGCCCGATCTGCGATCAAGGCGGGGAGTGCGAGCTGCAGGACCTGGCGGTGGGTTTCGGCCGCGACATCTCGCGCTTCGTCGAGCGCAAGCGCTCGGTCAAGGACAAGAACCTCGGGCCGCTGGTGTCGACCGACATGACGCGCTGCATCCACTGCACGCGCTGTGTGCGTTTTGGTCAGGACATCGCCGGCATCCAGGAGATGGGCGCCACCGGGCGCGGCGAGAACATGGAGATCGGAACCTTTATCGAGCACAGCGTCGATCACGAGCTGTCGGGCAACATCATCGACCTGTGTCCGGTCGGCGCGCTCAACAGCAAGCCGTTCCGCTACCGCGGCCGCGGCTGGGAGATGACGCAGTTGCCGCTGATCTCGCCGCACGATGGCGTCGGCACGCAGCTCTATGGCCACGTGCTGCGCGGACGGCTGATGCGCGTGGTGCCGCGGCCGTGCGAGGAGATCAACGAGACCTGGATCGCCGATCGCGACCGCTTCAGCTACGAGGGCGTCTACAGCGAGGACCGGCTGCTCTCCCCGCGCCTGCGCCAGGCCGATGGCAGCTGGCGTGACGTCGAATGGGACGTGGCGCTGAGCGCGGCCGCGGCGGGTCTGAAGGCGGCGGCGGCCGAGCCCGGCGGCGTCGGGCTGCTGGCGCATCCCTCCAGCACGCTCGAGGAACTGTATCTGCTCGCCCGGCTGGCGGACGGCCTGGGCAGCGCCAATATCGATCATCGGCTGCGGCAGCGTGACTTTCGCGACCAGGGGGCCGACGCGCTCACACCCGGCCTCGGACTGCCGATCGCCGAGATCGACCAGCTCGATGCGCTGCTGGTGATCGGCTCGAACCTGCGGCGCGAGGTGCCGATTCTCGCGCACCGCGTGCGCAAGGCCAGCCTGCGCGGTGCGCGCATCAGTTTCATCAACCCGGCACGGTTCGAACACTTGTTCGCGGTCGCGCACAGCGTGCTGTCAGCGCCGGCCAGTCAGGTCGCGGATCTGGCGGCGGTGCTGCTGGCGGCGCTGGCCGGTGCGCCCGCGGCGCCTGAGCTGGCCGCGTTGCTGGCCGGCGTCGCCCCGACGGAGCAACATCGCGCGATCGCCGAGACACTAAAGAGCGCTGAGCGCCGCGCGATCTGGCTGGGCGCACTGGCCGCACGCGGCAGCCGCTACAGCGAATTACGCGCACTGGCGCGCGCACTGGCGTCGGCGACCGGCGCCAGCCTCGGCGAGCTGGCGGAAGGCGGCAATGCGGCCGGAGCGTATCTGGCCGGTGCGGTGCCTCACCGCGGTGCCGGCGGGGCGGCGCGCGCGAGCGCGGGGGCTACGGCGCGGCAGATGCTCGAGCAGACCCTGCCCGGTTATCTGCTGCTCAACTGCGAGCCCTGGGCTGACGCGGCGCTGCCCGGCGCGCGGGCAACCCTGTCGCGCGCACGCTGCGTGGTGGCGGTCGGTGCCTATGCGAACGACGAGATGAGGCGAGCGGCGCACATTCTGTTGCCGGCGGGCACCTTCGCCGAGACCTCGGGCACCTATGTGAACCTGGAAGGCCGCTGGCAGAGCCAGGGCGGGGCCGCGAAACCGCTGGGGGCCTCGCGTCCGGCATGGAAGATCCTGCGCGTGCTGGGCAATGTGCTCGAGCTGCCGGATTTCGAGTACCAGTCCTCGGAAGCAGTGCGCGATGAACTCAAGTCGCGGCTCGAAGGCGCGCCGCAGCCGCACTTTCGCGCAGCCAGTGCGTTGCAGGCCGCGGCCACCGAAGCGGTGATTGATCTGCCGATGTACCAGATCGATCCGGTGCTGCGCCGTTCGTTGCCGCTGCTGCGCACGCGCGACGGACGCACCAGCACGCAGCTTTATGGGGGCGCGGCTTGAAATCGCTCGGCAATCTGTGGCTGCAGCTGCCGGACTACGTGCACTCGACGGCGATTACGCTGCTGCTCACCGTGGTGCTGATTCTGTGCGTCGCCTACCTGACGCTGTGGGAGCGCAAGGTGATCGGCTGGATGCAGATGCGCATCGGCCCCAACCGTGTGAGGATTTTCGGCTTTCTGCCGGGCATGGGCCAACCGTTTGCCGACGTGATCAAGCTGCTGATCAAAGAGATCGTGATTCCGGCGCGTGCCAACAAGATTCTGTTCCGGCTCGCCCCCGCGATCACGCTGATTCCGGCATTCGCCGCCTGGGCGGTGATACCGATAGCGCCGCACTATGCGATCGCCAATGTCGACGCCGGCCTGCTGTACGTGCTGTCGCTGACATCGATGGGCGTCTATGGGGTGATCCTCGCCGGCTGGGCGTCGAACTCGAAGTACGCGTTTCTCGGCGCCATGCGTTCGGCGGCGCAGATGGTCGCTTACGAGATCGCGATGGGATTTGCGCTGGTCGGCGTGCTGATGGCGGCCGGCAGCCTGAATCTGGGCGCCATCGTCGCCCGCCAGCACGGCGGCGCGCTGGCCTGGAACTGGTTCTGGCTGTTGCCGCTGCTGGTGGTGTATTTCATCTCCGGCGTGGCCGAGACCAATCGCGCGCCGTTCGACGTCGCCGAGGGCGAATCGGAGATCGTCGCCGGCTTTCACGTCGAGTACTCCGGCATGGCGTTCGCGCTGTTCTTTCTCGCCGAATACGCCAACATGATCCTGATCGCCGGCCTGACCGCGGTGTTCTTCTTCGGTGGCTGGTTAAGCCCGCTGGACGGCTTCCCGTGGTGGCTCGGCGGCACCAGCCTGCTGGCGATCCCTGGCACCCACTGGCTGGTCGTCAAGATATTCGTGCTGCTGTTCCTGTTCCTTTGGTTGCGCGCCACCTTTCCACGCTATCGCTACGACCAGATCATGCGCCTGGGCTGGAAGTTCCTGATTCCGGTGACGCTGGTGTGGATCGCGGTCGAGGCGCTGATGAGCTGGTATCACGTCGGTCCCTGGAAGCTAGCATGACGATGGCCAATCCATTCAAGACCTTCATGCTGACCGAGCTGCTCTCCGGCCTGTCGGTCACCGCGCGCTCGTTGTTCCGGCGCAAGGTTACGGTGCAGTATCCGGAGGAGAAGACGCCGCAGTCGGTGCGCTTCCGCGGCCTGCATGCGCTGCGCCGCTATGCCAACGGCGAGGAGCGCTGTATCGCCTGCAAACTGTGCGAAGTGGTGTGTCCGGCGCTCGCGATCACGATCGACTCCGACGTTGCCGCCGATGGCACGCGCCGCGCCACCCGCTACGACATCGATCTGTTCAAATGCATCTACTGCGGCTTCTGCGAGGAGGCCTGCCCGGTGGATGCGATCGTCGAGACCCGCATCCATGAGTATCACATGGAACATCGCGGCGAGAACATCATGAACAAGGACAAGCTGCTCGCGGTCGGGGAGCGCTACGAGGCGATGATCAGCGCCGACAAGAGCGCCGACGCGCGCTACCGCTGAGATCCAAGACAGGAAGATAGGGAACCGCCGTGCTGCCGCTGATCCTGTTCTACCTCTTTGCGACTATTCTGGTGATCGCGGCCGTGGCCGTGATCGTATCGCGCAATCCGGTGTATGCGGCGCTGAGCCTGGTGCTGTGTTTCGTGACCAGCGCGGCGCTGTGGCTGCTGATCGAGGCCGAGTTTCTCGCCATCGTGCTGGTACTGGTCTACGTCGGCGCGGTCATGGTGCTGTTTCTGTTCGTGGTCATGATGATTGACATCAACCTGGAGGAGCTGCGCGCCGGCTTCACCCGTTTCGCGTGGCTGGGCTGGATCATGGCCGGCGCCATCGTGTTTGAGATCGCGGGTGTGGTGCTGACCAGGAAGCTCGGCATCGACGTGACGCGCGGCGCCGCGCCGCTGCCGGCCAACTACAGCAATACGCAGGAACTGGGCGCGCTGCTCTACAGCAAGTACGCCTATCCGTTCGAGATCGCGGCGATGGTGCTGCTGGTCGCCATCGTCGCCGCGATCGCGTTGACGCTGCGCCATCGCCCGAATATGAAGGTGCAGAACGTCGGTCGCCAGGTGGCGGCGCGCGCCAGCGAGCGTGTGCGCCTGGTGAAGATGGATTCGGAGCATCGCGAATGATCACGCTGGCCCATCTGCTGACGTTGTCGGCGGTGCTGTTCGCGCTGGCGGTTGCCGGCATCTTTCTCAATCGCAAGAACGTGCTGCTGCTGCTGATGTGCATCGAACTGCTGCTGCTGGCCGCCAACTTCAATTTCGTCGCCTTTTCGCGCTACCTGGGGCAACTCGACGGACAGATCTTCGTGTTCTTCGTGCTGACGGTGGCTGCGGCTGAGTCGGCCATCGGACTTGCCATTCTCGTGGTGCTGTTCCGCGAGCGGCGCAGCATCAACGTCGAAGAGCTCAACCAGCTGCAGGGTTGAGCAGCGAAATCATGAATCAGAACCTGCTGCTTGCGATCCCGATGCTGCCGCTCATCGCCGCGCTGCTCGCCGGTCTGGCCGGAAAGGCGATCGGCCGCGGCGGCGCCGCGGCGGTCACGATCGGCGCGGTAGGCGCGTCCTGTGTGCTGTCCTGCATCGTGCTCAAGCAGACGCTGGTCGATCGGACGCCTAACTTCGATGGCACGGTCTATACCTGGCTGGTCAGCGACGGCGTTCGCATGCAGGTGGGGTTCCTGATCGATCGCCTGAACGCGCTGATGATGGTGGTCGTCACCTTCGTGTCGCTATGCGTGCACGTCTACACGATCGGCTACATGCGCGATGATCCGGGCTACCAACGCTTCTTTGCCTATATCGCGCTGTTCACCTTCTCGATGCTGATGCTGGTGATGGCGAACAACTTCATGCAGCTGTTCTTCGGCTGGGAAGCGGTGGGACTCGTGTCCTATCTGCTGATTGGCTTCTGGTACACGCGGCCGACCGCGATCTTTGCCAGCCTGAAGGCGTTCCTGGTCAATCGCGTCGGCGACCTTGGCTTCTTACTCGGCATCGCCGGCGTGCTGTATTACACCGGTTCGCTCGACTACCAGACGGTGTTCGCGGCCGCGCCAATGGTGGCGACCAAGAGCCTGGCGCTGGTGCCGGGTCATGCCTGGTCGGCGCTCACGGTGGTGTGCATCTGTCTGTTTATCGGTGCCATGGGCAAGTCGGCGCAGGTTCCGTTGCACGTCTGGCTGCCGGACTCGATGGAA
>DATNNU010000193.1:0-13832 GCA_035601675.1 Steroidobacteraceae bacterium
CGTAGAAGCTCAGTCGCTCCCACATCTCGGTGAAGAACACCGTGGCCAGCCCGGCGGGATGTCCCAGGATCATGCGCCCCGGTGCCGGACTCAAGCGGATTCCTGTTCTCTCGCTTCGGCGGCGGCGCTGCTGCGGACCAGGATCGCGGCCAGTAGAATGCCGCCCTCATACAGCAGATACATCGGTACCGCCATCGCGGTCTGCGACAGCACATCGGGCGGCGTCAGGATCGCCGCGATGATGAATACGATGATCAGCACGTAGCCGCGCATCGATCGCAGCTTCTGCAGCGGCACCAGGTTGGTGAGCACCAGCAGCACCACCGCGACCGGGGTCTCGAACGCCACGCCGAATGCGACGAACAGCGTCAACGCGAACTGCAGATAGTTCGAGACGTCCGCCATCAGCATCACGTTGTGTGGCGTGGTGGCGACGAAGAACCGGAACACCAGCGGGAATACCAGGAAGTACGAGAAGGCGACTCCGAGATAAAACAGCAGGATTGCCGACACCAGCAGCGGCACCGCGAAGCGCTTCTCGCGCCGGTACAACCCGGGCGCGACGAACGCCCAGAGCTGAAACAGCACGTAGGGCATCGCAATCAGCAGGCCGGCGATGAACGCCAGCTTGAGCGGCGCAGTAAAAGTAGCGGTCACCGTGGTGGCGATCAGCTTCTGTCCCGGCGGCAGCTTCGCGACCAGTGGCGTGGTCAGAAAATCGAAAATCGGGTTGGAGTAATAAGCGCAGGGCAGAAAGGCAAGCAGCACAGCGATGAACGCCCGCAGCAAGCGCGAGCGCAGCTCGAGCAGATGCGAGATCAGCGTGCCTTCCGGCAGCGGATCATCCTGTTCGCTCATGCGGTTCCGCCGGCGGCGCCGGTTGCTGGTGATGGTCAGGAAGCTCAACGCCAGCGGTGGCGGCGGATGGCATGACGGTCGCGGCGGTCGCAGCGGCAGCAGGCGCCGGCGGGGGCGCTGGTGCTGTCGTGTGGGGTGGCGTGCTCGACGGCGGGTGCAGATCGGCACTACGCTGCAACGCGTCGGCTTCCTGTTCCAGCTGCTCGCGGAATTGCCGCGCCATCGCGCGCGCGCGCCCCACCCAGCGGCCTATGGTCCGGGCGAGCCGCGGCAGTTTCTCCGGTCCCAGCACGACCAGCGCGATTGCGAAGATCACCAATATTTCGGAAAAGTCGATCCCGAACATGGCGCGCAGCGAACCTGGGTCCCGCCCTCAGGCGCGCGGCGCAGTCTTGTTGTCGCTGCTGTGCTCGGCCTTGGTCGAGGCGACCTCGGGAAACTCGGCGTCCTTGGCCGGCGGCGCCGGAATCTGCTTGGCCGGCTCCTCGGTCTCGCCCTCATTCATCGCTTTCTTGAAGCCACGGAAAGCCGAGCCCAGGTCCGATCCCAGGGATTTGATCTTCTTGCCGCCGAAGACCAGCAGCACGATCAGCAGAATGAGCAGCAGGTGCTTGGGGGCAAACAGATCCATGGAGAGCTCCGGTCCAGCCTTGGCCCTTAAGTTACGGGCAATGATCAATGATAGGGCATTTGGCGCCGCACAACTAACTGGCGCTCAAGGAATTCTTGGCCTCGCGTCACGCTTTGGCGGGGCCCGTTACGGTCTCGAGCCAGAACGTGACCGGACCGTCGTTGATCAGGGACACCTGCATATGAGCGCCGAACAGGCCGCAGGCGACCTCTCCATGCGAGGCACGTGCGAAAGTCACAACATAATCAAACAGCACCGCGGCTTGCGCCGGCTGCGCAGCGCCACTGAAGCCCGGCCTGTTGCCGCCGTCGGTGTCGGCCGCGAGCGTGAATTGAGGCACCAGCAGCAGAGCGCCTCCACGCTGGCGCAGGCTCAGGTTCATGCGACCGGCCGCGTCGGCAAACACCCGGTAATCGAGTACCCGCTGCAATAGCCGCTCGGCGGCGGCCGTATCGTCGCCTCGAACCACCCCGATCAACGCCAGCAGGCCCGCGCCAATTTGGCCGGTAACGTGCCCGTCCACCTGCACGCTGGCCTCGGTAACGCGCTGAATCAATGCGATCATGCTGTGGTAAAAGCGCGCATCCGCCCGTACACTTTGCGCCCGTTTTAGCCCCGTTTTGCGCCCGAAACGGCTACATTATTCATCAAGTCCTGCCGGAGCCGGTATGCCCTTGTCCTGTCGTCGCACCCTTGGCGTCCTGTTCGTCACCGTTGCCCTTGGCGCAGGCTGTGCGGCCTACGCGGCCGGCAATGCCGATCGCGGCAAAGAACTGTCCTACACCTGCCTCGGTTGCCACGGCATCGAAAGCTACAAAAACGTCTACCCGACCTACAGCGTGCCGGTGCTGGTTGGGCAGCACCCCGCATACCTGGTCGCGGCGCTCAAGGAATATCGCAGTGGCGATCGCTCGCACGCCACCATGCACCAGCAGGCCGCGTCGCTGTCGGATCAGGACATCGAGGACATTGCGGTGTATTTCGCCGGGCCGGAACTCAAGCCGACCACGGCCACGGTCGGCACGCCGCCGGCCAAGGTGGCGCAGCTGTGCGTTGCCTGCCATGGCAAGGACGGCGTCGGCGTCACGGGCGACTACCCGACGCTGGCCGGGCAGTATGCTGACTATCTGGCGCGGGCGCTCGAGGAGTACAAGAAAGGCGATCGCAAGAACTCGGTGATGCCGGGTTTCATGAATGACGCCACCGATGCCGAGGTGCAGGAGATCGCGAAGTACTACTCGCGGCAGACACCCGCACTGCGCACCGAGCCGCGGCGCCAGACCAGCCTGTCAGCGCAATAACTGCGAGAGGAAATTGGCGGCGGCATCGCGATAGGCGTCGCGGGTTGATTTGTGCGTGAAGCCCTGCCCCTCCTGCGCGGCCGCGAGGTACTGTGCCTCGACCCCATCGACGCGCAGCCGCGAGCGCAGCTGTTCCAGCTCGTAGGCCGGTACGCCCGGATTGTTGAGCCCCTGCACCAGCAGCACCGGGCGCCGGATCGCCGCCCCGTTCGCCAGCCCGGCCAGTGGTGGCGGAAAGGCGACGATGCCGCCGCGCAGCCGATCGCCGTAATCGACCAGCGATTGCAGCGCCAGGTACGCGCCGTAACCCTCGCCCAGCAGCGCAACGCGATTGCGATCCAGCTCGCGCTGCAGATCGATCCATACCAGCAGCGAACCGATGTCTCGCGCGGCGTCGTCGCGCAGCGCAGCCTGGCCGGCTTGCTCGAGAGCACGGCCGAAGCCCGCGGAACCGCGAACGTTCGGCGCCACCACCACGACGCCGAGCTGATTGACGAGCCATTGCAGGAACGGTTCGAAGCCCGGCCGGCACTGCCCGCCGCCGCCGCCGCACAACCAGATCAGCACCGCTCGTGGAGCGGGCGCGGGAGCGGCCGGTCGATACACCAGCGCCGTCAACTCGCGCGCCCTGCCCTCGACCCGGTCCCAGGTCGGGTAACGCAGCAGCTGCGGCGCTACGAAGGCTTCCGGGTCCAGCGGTCCGAGCTCGCTTTGCGTCCAGCGCGTCAGCGCCTGTGTCTCCGGCTCGAGCACGTAGACATCGCGCGGCGAGCGTATCGATTCGATGGTCAGCGCCAGGCGCTTGCCGCTCGGATCGAATTTCAAGGCGCTGATGATGCCCGCCGGCAGCGTGGCGACAGTCAGATCGAGCTTGCGCTGCTGGTCGATCAGCATCAGCCGGCTGCTGCCGGCATCATTGATCGTGTAGCCGACATAGCGGCCATCGAGGCTGCGATCGAAGCGCTCGACGTCATGGCTGGCCTCGGTGCTCAGTTCGCGCCATTCGTGGCCGCCAAAGTCGACGTAGGCCAGATACTGGAACTGCGTACCAGCGCCAGCCGTCGCGGCACCGCCCGGCGCCGCCAGTCGGGTGAGCAGCAGGATGCCGCGGCCATCGGCGGCGAATTGCGCTTCATGCACCGGTATGGCAGCGCCGCCGGGGCTGCTCTTCGGCGTCTTCGGCGGCGGCTTCTTCCTGCCGCCGGGGCCATCAGCAGCGGTAGCGGTGAAGCCGACCGCGCGAATCTCGCCGCTGCCGACCTCGGCGATATAGAGCTCGCTCTCCGGCGCGCTGCCGCCGGCGCCGCTACCGCCCGGCAGCTCGCGGCCGAGCAGCAGCCGCTTGTCGTCAATCGACCAGTCGTAGGCGCGCCAGTGATTGCCCGCACCGCCGACCACCAGCCGCGGCGTCGCGCCGGCGTCCCCGGTGTCGAGCACGTAGATATCGACATCGATGCCGTTGCGGCGGTTACTGGCGAAGGCGATGCGCTTGCCGTCGTGCGCCCACAGTGGCCGGCCGTCGCGATGTCTGCCGTCGGTCAGCGCGGTCGGCGCCTGACCCGCGAGCCGCTGCAGGAACAATTGACTGTCCTCGCCGCCGTGATGCGGCTGCAGGTAGACAAAAGAGTCGCTGGCGTACGGCCGCGCGGCGCCCGCGTCGATACCCTCTGGCGCATAGGTCAGCTGCTCGCGCATCGCCAGCGGTGCGCGCAACCGATGCATCTGTTCGCTGTCGCCGAAGCGCGTGGCGATCAGCATGCTGCCGTCCAACAGCCAGTCGACGAAGCTGGCCGAGCGCGACTCCAGGTAACGCGACAGGGTCGCGCTGACGGCAGGGTCCGGGGCGGCCACGCCATCGCGCGTCAGAGCGCTCTGCGCCTGCTGGGCATGCAGCGCGCCGCAGCCAACGCCGATGAGCATCAGGGCGAGGGCGGTCCGCCGCAAGTCGTAGTTGAAATGCTGCATGTGATTGGTATGGTGCCTCATCGGCCACAGCAGCGGAACAACATCCAATGTCGGATCGTTTCAGTGCCTACAGAATCCACCAACGTGACGCCGCCATCGAAGCTCGCTTCGAGCAGCTGACGCTGGACGATTTGTCGCCCGGCGAAGTGGTTATCGGCGTCTCCCACTCGAGCATCAACTACAAGGACGCGCTCGCGGCGACCGGCGCCGGCCGCATCCTGCGACGCTATCCGCTGGTCGGCGGCATCGATCTTGCGGGCAGTGTCGTGCAATCCGCCGATCCGGCCTATAAGGCCGGCGATGCAGTGCTGGTGACTGGCTGCGGCCTGTCGGAAACCCGCGATGGCGGCTATGCACAATTTGCGCGTGTGCCGGCGTCGGCCGTGGTGGCGATGCCGCCCGGCCTGGACGCGCTGTCGGCGATGGCGCTGGGCACCGCCGGATTCGCCGCCGCTCGCGCGATCATGCGCATGGAAATCAATGGTCAGAAGCCCTCGATGGGGCCGGTGGTCGTCACCGGCGCGACCGGCGGCGTCGGTTCGCTGGCGATCGACATGCTCTCGGCCAAGGGCTACGAGGTCGTGGCGCTGACCGGCAAACCCGAATCCGAACCATACCTGCGCGCGCTCGGCGCGACGCAGCTGTTGCTGCGCAGTGAGCTGACGCTTGGCAAGCAGCCATTGGAATCGGCGCGCTGGGGCGGCGCCATCGACAATGCCGGCGGCGATACGCTGGCGTGGCTGCTGCGCACCACGCACGACGGCGGCAATATCGCGAGCATCGGGCTCGCCTCCGGCGGCGAGCTGCATACCACGGTGATGCCCTTCATCCTGCGCGGCGTCGGTCTGCTCGGGGTGAATTCATCGGCCGCTCCGCGCGATATTCGCACGGCGGTCTGGGCGCGCCTGTCGAGCGATCTGAAGCCGCGGCATCTGGATCGGATCGTCACCCGCAGCATTGAACTCGGCGAGCTGCCGGCGGTATTTGAGTCGTATCTGAAGGGCAGCGTCGTCGGCCGTACGGTAGTGCGGATCGGTCCAGTGGCGGCCTGAACCGCAGCCGCAAGGCGCCGCGTGCGGCGCCGCGCGAGCACTCGCTTACCGCGATGTCCAGCGAGCAGCAACAACTGATCGACGATGCCGGCGAGCTCGGCGTGACGCTGAGCGCCGAGCAGGCGCTGCGGGCGCTGCAGCTGCTCGATGAGCTGTCGACCTGGAATCGCACCTATAACCTGACCGCCATCACCGAGCGTGGCGCGATGATCCGCGGCCATCTGCTCGACAGCCTGAGTGCGCAGGTCGAGCTGGCGGGTACGCACATCGCCGATGTCGGAACCGGGGCCGGCTTCCCCGGCCTGCCGCTGGCGCTGGCCTCGCCGCAGCGCGCCTTTACGTTGATCGATTCAGTGGCCAAGAAGATCCGCTTCGTGGCCCACGCGGCGCGCACGCTGCAGCTGACCAATGTCACGCCGCTGCAGGCTCGGGTCGAGTCGCTGACGCCGGTCAACCCTTTCGACACGGTGATCGCGCGCGCGTATGCCGCGCTGCCGGATCTTCTGGCAAGCGTGCAGGGTCTGTGCGGCCCGGCGACGCGCGTGCTGGCGCTCAAGGGGCGCTACCCGGCCGATGAACTCGCGCAGCTGCCGGCAGGCTGGCGCCTGCAGCACTCACGGGCGCTGCGAATCCCGGGTCTGAATGCCGAGCGTCATATTCTCAGGCTTGTTCCGCAGGCTTTGTGACGTCGGGCGGCCGCGTGCCCAGCAGCGAGGCCGGAATATTGAAAGCGCTAGCGAGCGACACCAGCAGCGCCGCCAGGTACTGAATCGACTGGATCAGCAGCGCCGCGAGCCACACCGTCAGGTCGGGACTCGCCATTTCCTTCGGGATGGTGCGGATGCCGATCGCGCAACACCACAGCGCAATCATCAGCAGCGTCTCCTCGCGCGCGGCGGCCAGCGCCGACAGGAAGCGGTGCGGCGCGCTGCGCTTGGGGGTTCGAAAAAACGGCTCGTTGCGCGTCAACAGTCCCTTCAGCACCGCCAGACCGATGGTATGCGCGAGCGCCAGGCCGGAGATCGCGGCGGCCGCGGTCTGGCGGGAGTTCATGCCGACGCGATGGGTGTACAGGTGCACCAGCTTGACTAGCTTGAACATGAACAGCGACAGCGGCAACACTGAAAATACCATCAGCGGCGGATCGACCTTCTGCGGCGCCAGGATCATCGCGATCGACCAGCCGATCGCGGCGATATTGAACAGCAGGTTGAAACCGTCGGCGACCCACGGCAGCCAGCCGGCGATGAAGTGATAACGTTGCCCCGCGGTCAACGCGCTTTGCGCCGGCCGCAGCAACGCGGCCGCATGGTGCCGCAGGATCTGCATCGCGCCGTAGGCCCAGCGGAAGCGCTGGCGCTTGTAGTCGATGAAGGTGTCGGGCATTACCCCGCGGCCATAGCTGCGCGCGATATAGACCGCCTCGTAACCGGCTTCGAACACGCGCAGGCCCAGCTCGGCATCCTCGGTGATGCACCACTCGGCCCAGCCGCCGACCGCCCACAGCACGTAGCGCCGTACCAGCGTCATAGTGCCGTGCTGGATGATCGCGTTGCGCTCGTTGCGCGTGATCATGCCGATATAGAAGAAGCCGCGAAATTCCGCATAGCACATGGCCTTGAAGGCATTGGCCTGCTCGTCGCGATAATCCTGCGGCGCCTGCACGATCGCGATGCGCGGATTTTCGAACGCCGGCATCAGATCGTGCAGCCAGTTCGGCTCGACCTTGTAGTCGCTGTCGATCACGGCGACCACCTCGGCGTCCGCGGCGGTTTTTGCCAGCGCGTAGTTGAGAGCGCCGGCCTTGAACCCGGCTAGCGGGGCAACGTGATGGAAGCGGAAGCGCTCGCCGAGCTTCGCGCAGTGGGCCTCGACCGGCCGCCAGATCGCTTCGTCGCACGTATTGTTGTCGATCACCAGCACTTCGTAGTTCGGGTAATTCAGGCGCGACAGCGCGTCCAGGGTTTCGATCAGCATATCCGGCGGTTCGTTGTACGCCGGCACATGTATCGATACCTTGCGGGTCGAGGCGGTGCCGTAACGCGCCGGATCGAACATCCGAACGCGATCGCCGGTCCAGTGGGCTTCGGCCCATTCGTGCGCTTCGGCGAACAGCACCGCGACCACGCCGAGCATTCCCAGTATCAGCAGCGAGCCGACGAACAGTGTCGTTGGTGTCAGGTACTGCTGCGTGTAGTCGTAGATGACCCACACGGTAATGGTGGCCGCGGCGTACACCACGATCGCGAGCAGCGTGCGGCCGACGGTACGCAGCGATCCGCTGTGCATGTAGAACACGCCAAGCATCAGCAGCGCCAGCGTCACTGAGATCGCCGCCAGCATGTGCCACTCCGGAATGCGCACGATCGGCGCCACGAATTCGAACTTCGGCTGCCGGTCGACGTCGTAGATGCCCCAATAGGCGCCGACCGCGCCCTCATCGCGCGCTTTCCACGGCTGGTCGAACGCCTCCAAGATATAATAGCGCGCGCCCTCTTTTTCGGCGCGCGCCAGGAAGCGCCGCAGAAACAGCGCTTCATTCGACACCGAGGCTACGGCACCGGCACGGATGCGGCCTTCGGAGGGCCAGCCGATCTCACCGATGATCACCGGTCGGTTCGGATACGCGGCCTGCACCGCCTTGAGTTCGCGGAAGCAGAAGTCGACCGCCGACTCGACATCGACGCCTTCCCAATACGGGAACAGGTGCACGGCGATGAAGTCCACATGGCGCGCGATCTCCGGGTTCTTCAGCCAGGTGGCCCAGGTGTCGCCATAGCCCACCGGCTGGCGAATCGCCGCCCGCGCGCGATCCAGGTAGGCCGAAAGTTCCTCGACCGTCAGATCGCCGCGCAACAGCGCCTCGTTGCCGACCATGACGCGCACGACGTTGCGATGCTCCTTCGCCAGCGCGATCCCGGCACGCATCTCCTGCTCGCTTTCGGCTTTGTCCTTGCTCAGCTGCACGCCGAGCGCGACGCTGATGTTGTGCTTCGCGGCCAGCTCCGGAATCCTGCCGAGCGTGCCCAGCACCGAGTAGGTGCGCACCGCATAGGTCTTGTCGCCGAGCAGTTTCAGATCGGACTCGATCTGCTCCACCGACGGAATGTCCTTGCTGCCAAACGGATTCTGATCGGCGGCATAGGGCGAGAACGCAACCCCCTGAATATGCGCCGGCCACGGGGGCTCGCTCTCGGGACGATTCAGGTACCCCCACACGCCGAAAGTCATGACCGCAAACACGGCGGCCACGATAATTCCGGAGATCAACTTCATCGGCACAGTTTACCTGTAGTCCGAGGCCGCCAAGGGCTAGACTAACGACGTTATGAAGCGTGTCATTGCGGTCGCGAATCAGAAAGGGGGGGTGGGCAAGACAACGACCGCCGTGAATCTGGCCGCATCCTTTGCCGCCATGCGCCGCCGCGTGCTGTTGATCGATCTGGATCCGCAGGGCAATGCCACCACCGGCTTCGGCATCGATAAATCGGCGATCGCGCGCGGAGCCTGCGAAGTGCTGCTCGGTGAGTGCAGCGCGGCCGAGGCGGTGCTGACCGTCGGCCCGATCGGCCACAGCGAAGCGCATAGTCCGCTGGCGGTGTTGCCGGCTAATCAGGACCTGACCGCAGCGGAAGTACGCATGATCGGCATGGCCAGCGCTCGCGAGCAACGGCTGCGCGCCGCGCTCGAGCCGATACGCACCGACTACGATCTGGTGCTGATCGATTGTCCACCGGCGCTCAACATGCTGACGGTCAATGCGCTGGTGGCGGCCGACAGCGTACTGATACCGATGCAATGCGAGTACTACGCGCTCGAGGGCCTGTCGTCGCTGGTCGCGACCATCGAGCAGATCCGCGCCACCGCCAATGCAACGCTGGAGATCGAAGGCATTCTGCGCACCATGTTCGATGCGCGTAATAATCTCGCGGTGGAAGTCGCCGCGCAGCTGATGATGCATTTCGGCGACAAGGTGTTTCGCACCGTCGTGCCGCGCAACGTCAAACTGGCCGAGGCGCCGAGTTTTGGCAAGCCGGCGCTGGTCCACGATCCGGATTCGCGCGGCGCGCTGGCCTATCTGGCATTGGCCGGCGAGATGCTGCGCCGTGAAGAGGGCGGCTACACGGTGGCGAGCGCCAGGAGCGCCGCCGGCCTCGCCAGCCCCGACGCGGCGCCGACGATGGAACCGGGGCGCTGAGCGCGCGTTATCATCCGCGCATGACACAGAAGAAGCCGACGCTCGGCCGCGGGCTCGCTGACCTGCTCGGCCATGCCAGGCCCGGCGTGGCAACGAGCGCGGCTGTGGAGGCGACGGCGCCGCGTGCGCGCGCCGATCAGCAACTCGCGCGGCTGCCGCTCGATCTGCTGCAGCGCGGCCGCTATCAGCCGCGCCTGGACATGCGGCCGGAGACCCTGAGCACGCTGGCCGACTCGATCCGGGCCCAGGGCGTGGTGCAGCCGATCGTCGTGCGGCCGATCGGCGAGCCCGATGAGCACGGCGTGCAGCGCTACGAGATCATTGCCGGCGAGCGGCGCTGGCGCGCGGCCCAGCAGGCCGGACTGCGCGAGATTCCGGCGATCATCCGCCAGGTGCCCGATGACGCCGCGATTGCGATAGCGCTGATCGAAAACATCCAGCGCGAGAACCTGAATCCGCTGGAAGAGGGGCGCGCGCTGCAACGGCTGATCTCCGAATTCGGCCTCACCCATCAGCAGGCGGCCGATGCGGTCGGACGCTCGCGCGCCGCAGTCAGCAATCTGCTGCGGCTGCTGGAGTTGCCGGCCGAGGTTTGCGAGCGGCTCGAGAAACGCGAGCTAGAGATGGGCCACGCGCGCGCGCTGCTCGGCCTGACGCAGCGGCGGCAACAGATTGAGGTCGCGGCGCTGGTGGCGGCCAAGGGACTGTCGGTGCGCGAGGCAGAGGCCCTGGTGCGCCGCATGATCGACCCGCCTAAGCCCGCCGCCGAAGCCGCGGCGGTGGCAATTGATCCCAACATTCAGCGACTTGAGGACGAGCTGGGCGAGAAACTGGGTGCACCGGTGAGCATCGAGCACGCGCGCCAAGGTCATGGCCGGGTGGTGATCCGCTACCACAGCCTGGATGAGCTCGACGGCATACTGAGTCATTTCCAGCACATTTCTTGAAGGCGCCAGCCTTCGTCTCTATAATCGCGCCCGCTTGTCGCGGGTGGCTCTAACTAGTTGCCGGATAAGTAAAAGCGAGTGCACCGCCCGGGCACAGGACGGGTCCGGCGAGTGTTAATTTGGTGGTCCGGAAGTCACGCCGTGCCCACGAGCAGCGATTCCGACATCCGCCCCCTGGCCAGCCGCATCCTGCTCGTGCAGACCGGCGCAGGCGCCACGGTCGCGCTGGTGTGTCTGCTGGTCTGGGGTCGCTATGCGGGTCGGTCGGCGCTGGCGGGTACGCTCACCGGCGTAGTCGCCAACATGTATATGACTTTCAAGGCCTTGCAGCCGGCGCGGACGCCGCGGCGGGCGCTTGGACAGCTGTACCTGGGGCAACTGGTCAAGGTCGCATTGACGGTAGCGTTGTTCGTGCTGGCCGCGCGCATGCCGCACGTGTCGTGGCCGGCGCTGCTGATCGGCTATCTGGCGACGCTGGTGGTGTTCTGGTGGGTGCCGTTTGCATCGGCGCCGCGCACGCGGAGGGGCCCGCGGATTGGGAGTGGGGGCGCAGGCCCCAAGGAACCGTAACGCCAAATGGCTGTTGAGCACGGCGAGTCGCCGACCGAGTACATCGCGCATCATCTCACCCACCTCAAGGTGGGCTCGGGGTTCTGGACCTGGCACGTCGACACGCTGTTCATGTCGGCGCTGCTGGCCTTTGCGGTCAGCTTCATACTGTGGTTTGCGGCGCGGCGCGCGAGCAGCAGTGTGGCTGCCACCGGCCTGGCGGCCTTCGTCGAATTCATCTATGACTGGGTCGACCGGCAGGTCGGCGATATCTACCACGGCGATCGGCAGTTCATGACCGCGCTGGCGCTGACGCTGTTCAGCTGGGTGATCGCGATGAACACGATGGACCTGCTGCCGGTCGATCTGCCGGGACACTTCGCCAGCGTATTCGGCGCCAAATTCTGGCGCGTACTGCCGACCGCCGATCTCAACGGCACCATCGCCGAGGCCATCGTGGTGTTGTCGATGGTGATCATCTTCTCGATTCGCGCCAAGGGAATTGGCGGCTATCTGCACGAATGGGCCGCGACGCCGTTCGGCATCTGGTTCCTGCCCTTCAATATCATCCTCAATTTTATCGAACTGCTTGCCAAGCCGGTGTCGCTCGGCATGCGGTTGTACGGCAACATGTATGCGGGTGAGCTGCTGTTCATACTGATCGCACTGCTTGGCTTCGCGGTGACGGGATTTAACTTCGGCAGCGTAGTGGCTTTTGGCGCGCAGATCCTGTTTGGCGCCGCGTGGGCGATCTTTCACATCTTGATTGTGCTGCTGCAAGCCTACATCTTCATGGTGCTGCCGATCGTTTATATCTCGATGGCGGAAGAGCACCACTAGCGCGCTTTGTTTGAATTTGACCAGGAGACTTAAAAGACTATGGACGCAATCGCTCTCATTCAATCCCACACGGCGGTGGGTGTCGGGCTGATGATCGGTTTGGGTGCCGCGGGCGCCTGCATCGGCATCGGGGTCATGGGCTCAAAATTTCTCGAGTCCGCGGCGCGTCAGCCGGAGCTGACGCCAATGCTGCAAACCAAGATGTTCCTGCTGGTCGGTCTGATCGACGCGGCGTTCCTGATCGGCGTCGGTCTGGCGCTGTACTTTGCCAGCGCCAATCCGCTGCTGTCCAAGGTCAGTGGTGGCTAAAGTCGCCGGCGGTGCGGCCGCCAGCGCGGCCGGCGCTTTGTGGAGCTAGGTACGCATGGATATTAACGCCACATTTATCGGGCAGATCATCGTGTTCCTGATCATGCTTTGGTTTATTGCCAAGGTAGTAGTACCGATGATCGCGGCGCCGATCAATGAGCGCTACAAGAAGATCGCCGAGGGCCTGGCCGCGGGCGAAGCCGGACAGAAGCAGTTGCAGGACGCCAGTGCGAGCGCAGATCAGATCGTGCGCGAGGCGCGTGAGCGTGCGAAGCAGGTGGACGAGCAGGCGCAGCGCCGCTCGACCGAGACCATCGAGGCCGCCAAGCAGGCGGCGCGCGCCGAAGGCGCGCGACTGCTGGCCGCTGCTCAGGCCGAAGTCAGCAATGAGAGCGTACGTGCCAGCGAGCAGCTGCGGCGTGAATTCGGAACGCTGGTAGTGAAGGCGGCAGCACAACTGGTCGAGCACGAAGTCGATCCGGTGACGCATGCGAAGTTGCTCGAGCGACTGTCCGACGACATTGCTCGTGGCTGATCGGCGCGCGGAACAGTAACGCCATGGCAGAACTCGCCACCACCGCCCGTCCCTATGCCCGCGCCGCGTTCGCCAGCGCCGGTGCGGCATCGCAATTGGTGGAGTGGGGCACTTTCCTGGGCCGGGCGGCCGCGCTGGTGCAGGATCCGCAAGTTGTGCCGCTGATCGGCAATCCGCGCGTGCCGCCGCCCGCGTTGGTCGATTTCCTGCTGGAGCTCGCGACCGCCGGCAAGGCCAGCGCTCCGCAGGCAACGCAGCAGCGCAATTTCCTGCAGCTGCTGGCCGACAATCGCCGCCTGCGGTTGCTGCCCGAGATCGCCGCGCAATTCGAAATGCTGCGCGCCGAGGCCGAGCGGGTCGCGGATGTCGATGTCGTTTCGGCGCAGGAACTCACCGGCGAGCAGTCGAAGAAGCTGCAGGCGGTGCTCGAACGCCGCCTGGGTCTCGCAGTGCGTCTGCATCCGCAGGTGGACAAGTCGCTGGTCGGTGGCGCCATCGTGCGCTATAGGGATTTCGTGGTCGACGGCTCGCTGCGCGGCCGCATCGAGCGCCTGGGCGCGGCGATGAGCGGCGCCTGACACATTTTTCAAGGATCCTTCCTATGTCCATCAAGCCATCCGAAATCAGCGACCTGATCAAGCAGCGCA
>DATNNU010000194.1:0-5448 GCA_035601675.1 Steroidobacteraceae bacterium
GCGGCGCCGACCGCGAGCCTGCATTTCGATGAGGTGCTGCTGGCGGCGCTGGCGGCGCGAGGCATCGAGCGCAGTTTGATCACACTGCACGTGGGAGCAGGTACGTTCCAGCCGGTGCGCAGCGAGTCGCTCGAAGCGCACGTCATGCACAGCGAGCGCTATGAGGTCAGTGCGCCGACGGTGGCGGCGATCGGGCGCGCACGCGCCGCTGGCCGGCGCGTGGTTGCGGTCGGGACCACGGTCGCCCGCGCGCTCGAATCCGCGGCGCTCGCATCGCGAGCGCAGCTTGCTGCCGGACACGGGGAAACCACGCTGTTCATTCTTCCGGGCTATCGTTTCCGGGTGATCGATGCCCTACTGACCAACTTCCACCTGCCGCAGTCCACGCTGCTGATGCTGGTGGCCGCGTTCGCCGGCCGGCAACAGGTGCTCGCGGCGTATGCTCACGCGATCAAGGAGCGCTACCGATTTTTCAGTTACGGCGACGCCATGCTGGTGTTGCCGCAAGCGAGCGGCGCAGCATGAGTGCGGCACCGGTGGCGCCGGCAGCGCTCGGTTTCGAAGTACTGGCGCAGGATGGCGCGGCACGGCTGGCTCGCCTGACGCTGCCGCACGGCCGCGTCGATACACCGGCGTTCATGCCGGTGGGTACCTACGGCAGTGTGAAAGCGATGACGCCCGAGGAGCTCGAGGGGCTCGGCGCGCAGATCGTGCTCGGCAACACCTTTCACCTGATGCTGCGTCCCGGGTCTGAAATTGTCGGGCTGCATCGCGATGGTCTGCACGGATTCATGGGATGGACCGGGCCCATCCTGACCGATTCCGGCGGCTATCAGGTGTTCAGTCTGGCCTCCCTGCGGCGCATCGATGAGGATGGGGTCAGTTTCCGCTCGCCGGTGGACGGTGCCCATGTGCGTATGCGTCCCGAGGACGCCATGGACGTACAGCGCGCGCTGGCGTCGGATATCGCGATGGCCTTCGACGACTGCACCGCCTATCCGGCCACCGCGCAGCAGGCGCGCGAATCGATGCAGCGCTCGATGCGCTGGGCGCTGCGCAGCCACGATCACTACTACCGCAGCCCGCTGGGTGGCGAGCCGCCGGGCAGCGACCCTCCGCCTGGCCATCTGTTTGGCATCGTGCAGGGCGGTATGTTCGAGGAATTGCGGCTCGAGTCGATCGAGGCGCTGTCACAGCGTGAATTTGCCGGTTATGCGATCGGTGGACTGGCCGTGGGGGAAACCGAACAGGAGCGGTTGCAGATGCTCGACGTCGTGGCGCCGCGCCTGCCGGCGCAGCGGCCGCGCTATCTGATGGGCGTGGGTTATCCGCACGACATCGTTGCCGCGGTGGCGCGCGGGGTCGATATGTTCGATTGCGTGATGCCGACCCGGCATGCGCGCAACGGCCATCTGTTCACGTCCTGCGGCATCATCAATATCCGCAACGCGGCGCACCAACGCGATACCGGACCGATCGATCCGGCCTGCAGCTGCTCGACCTGCCGCCGCTATTCGCGCGCCTATCTGCGCCACCTCGATCGCTGCAATGAAATTCTTGGGGTGCGGCTGGCGACATTGCACAACCTGCATTTCTACCTGCAGCTGATGCGGCAGATCCGCGCCGCGATCGCTGCCGGGCAGTTCGCGCAATTCGCGGCCGGCATTCTGGGTCTGCCACGGCGGCCGGGGACGCCTGTGGCATAATGGCCGCCCTCTGCGGCGGTACCGGGGGGCGCGATGGCCCTGCGGGGCGAAGGCCCTGACGGCGCCCGCACAGGCAGCTCCAGTCAAAAAAAGAGGCAAGCATGAGCTTATTGGTCAACGACGCGTATGCGCAATCTGCCGGCGGCGGCCTGGGCGGCGGCGGCATGGGGCAGATCGTCATCCTGGTGGTGTTCGTGGGCGTGTTCTATTTTCTGCTGATCCGGCCGCAGCAGAAGCGCATGAAAGAGCAGCAGGCGATGCTGTCGCGTCTGGCCAACGGCGATGAGGTCGTGACCACCGGCGGCATTCTCGGACGCATCATCGAGGTCAACGATCCCTTCTTGACCCTGGAGATCGCCGAGGGAGTGCGTATCA
This sequence comes from Steroidobacteraceae bacterium, assembly GCA_035601675.1. GTDB lineage: Bacteria > Pseudomonadota > Gammaproteobacteria > Steroidobacterales > Steroidobacteraceae > FEN-1191. Next base: position 2,082 of record DATNNU010000194.1, read on the forward strand.
AGGTGCAGAAGACGCAGATCACGCAGCTCATGCCCAAGGGCACGCTGAAGAGCGCCTGAGCCCGGCTGTACAGCTCAAGACTGTCCGTAGAGTCCTAAAGCGCATGCTCGAATTCCCGCGCTGGAAATACGTGCTCGTCACGCTCGTGATGCTGATCGCAGTGCTGTTCGCGCTGCCGAACCTGTTTGGCGAGGATCCGGCCTTGCAGGTGGAGCGCAAGAGCCGTGCCCCGATGGATGATTTTGCACGTCAGTCCATCGAAGACCTGCTGCACAAGCAGAACATCGTCATCAAGCGCGACTACATCGACAACGGCCGGCTGATACTGGCGTTCAGCGACGTCGCCGCGCAGCTCAAGGCGCGCGACACGGTCGACGCGACGCTGTCGGACGTCGATCGCGCGGCGCTGGCCAATGCTTCGCGGGCGCCGGCCTGGATGCGCAAGGTCGGATTGAAGGCCATGCCGCTCGGCCTGGATCTGCGCGGCGGCCTGTATCTGCTCTACCAGGTGGACCTGCAGGGCGCCGTGAGCCAGCTGCTCGAGAGCTATGAGCAGAGTTTCCGGCGCGCGCTCACTGAGGCCAAGCTGCCGTTCAGCGACATCACGACGCTGGGCGCGGCGGGCGGCGGCATTGCCAACGGCCTGCGTGTGACGCTGCCGGCGGGTGCCGATGCCGCCGCGGTCGAGTCGGCGCTGAGAAAGGTCGACGCCAATCTGAAATTCACCACCACCAGCAGCGCCTCCGGCGCGACGATCGACATGGTGCTGAGCGCGGCGCAGATCAAGGCCCGCGAGGACTACGCGCTGGAACAGAACCGCACCACGCTGACCAATCGCGTCAACGAACTCGGCGTGTCGGAGCCGATCGTGCAACGCCAGGGTCTCGACCGCATCAACGTGCAGCTGCCCGGGGTGCAGAATTCGGCCGAGGTCAAGGATCTGCTCGGCAAGGTGGCCACACTCGAGTTGCGCCTGGCCGATACCCAAAACAGCGCGCTGCAGGCCGAGCAGAGCGGGCACGCGCCGCTGGGCACCAAGCTGTACAAGCGCGAGGACGGCTCGCCGATCCTGCTCAAGCGCGAAGTGATCGTGACCGGCGATGAGCTCACCAGCGCGACCTCGGCCACCTCCACCGAGGGACCCGCGGTCTCGATCAAGCTCGACGCCCGGGGTGCGGATTCGATGCTGCGCACCACGCGGCTGAATGTCGGCAAGCCGATGGCCGTGGTCTATATCGAGAAAAGCCGCCGCCAGGTCGAGGTCAACGGCCAGAAGGTCGATCGCGATACCACCAGCGAGAAGGTCATCAACGTGGCCACGATCCGCGGCGTGTTCGGGCCGCAGTTCCAGGTCACGGGCCTGACCAGCGGCGAGGCGCGCGATCTGTCGCTGATGCTGCGCTCGGGTTCGCTGGCGGCGCCGATCGAAGTGGTGGAGGAGCGGGCCATCGGCCCGAGCCTTGGTCAGGACAACATCGACAAGGGCGTGCGCGCGCTCGAGATCGGCATGCTGGCTGTGTTCGTGTTCATGGCGCTCTACTACCATGCCTTCGGGCTGGTCGCAGATGCGGTGCTGCTCGCCAACGTGATTCTGCTGACGGCGCTGTTATCGATGCTGCGCGCCTCGCTGTCGCTGCCGGGCATTGCCGGCATCATCCTCACGGTCGGCATCGCGGTGGACGCCAACGTGCTGATCTACGAGCGCATCCGCGAGGAACTGCGCAACGGCGTGTCGCCGCAGGCGGCCATTCGGGCCGGCTTCGACAAGGCGTTCTCGGCCATTGCCGACTCGAACGTGACCGCGTTGATCGCCGGTCTGGCGCTGTGGGTGATCGGCACCGGTGCCATCCGCGGTTTTGCGATCGTGCTGACGCTCGGCATCGCCACCTCGATGTTCACCTCGCTGCTCGGCAGCCGCGCGCTGATCACGCTGATGTACGGCGGCCGGCGCAAGCTGGCGCGGCTGTCGATCGGATAGACGCCCATGCAAACGCACGAGCAACCACTGTAAGAGCGCAAGGACGACCGTGGAATTCTTTCATCACGCGACCAGTTTCCCGTTCATGTCCACACGCAGGCTGTGGTACGGGTTGTCGATCGTTCTGATCGTGATTTCCCTGGTGTCGCTGGCGACGCGCGGACTGGACCTGGGCGTGGACTTCACCGGCGGCGTGACCGTGCAGGCGACATTCCCGGCCGCGGCCAATCGCGATGCGGTGATCACGGCGCTGAGCGGCGCCGGCTACGCCGACCCGCAGGTCACGATCTTCGGTACCTCGCGTGAGATCGCCATCAGGCTGCCGCCGACCAAGCAGAGCACCGAGCAGGTTCGCAGCAAGATCGAGCAGATCCTGCGCGGGGTCGATGCCGGCGCCCAGATTCAGCAGGTCGAGGTGGTCGGTCCGCAGATCGGCGGCGAACTGCAGCGCAGCGCGGCGCAGGCGCTGTTCGCGACTCTGCTGCTGATCTTCGGCTACATCGCCGTGCGCTTCCACACCTGGCGGCTGTCGCTGGGCGCCATTCTGGCGGTGCTGCATGACCCGATACTGGTGCTCGGCACCTTCTCGCTTACGCGCACCACCTTCGACCTGACCGTGGTCGCGGCCATGCTGGCGGTGATCGGCTACTCGCTCAACGACACGGTGGTCGTGTTCGATCGCATCCGCGAACGCTTCCATACCGGCCGGCGTCTGGACCCGGTCACGGTGCTCGATCAGTCGATCAATCAGACGCTGTCGCGCACCATCATGACCAAAGTGGTGACGCTGATCGTGGTGGTGGCGCTGTACGCCTTGGGCGGCGCGGTGCTGCGGGGCTTCTCCGAGGCGTTGATCATCGGTATCCTCGCCGGTACCTATTCCTCCATCTACATCTCGAGCGCCGTGGCGCTGGATTGCGGCCTCAGGGCCGAGCATCTGCTGGCGACCGCAGCGAGGAAGCCGCTCGACGACCTGCCCTGAGGCGTTGGCGCCACGACGCCTGTCGCCGCCGGCGGAAGCGGATAACGATCGATGCTGGCACTGCTCGAATCACCGGAAAGCTGGGTCGCGTTCCTGACACTGTCGCTGCTCGAGACCGTGCTCGGTATCGACAACGTGATCTTCCTGTCGATCCTGGTCGCTCGTCTGCCGGCGGCGCGCCAGCGCAGCGCCCGTATCGTCGGACTGCTGCTGGCGATGCTGACGCGTCTGGCGCTGCTGTTCTCGGTGGTGTGGCTGACGCGGCTGACCGCGCCGCTGTTCAGCCTGCTGCAGCGCTCGTTTTCCGGACGCGATCTGATCCTCGGCGCCGGCGGACTGTTCCTGCTGGGCAAGAGCGCGACTGAAATTCACCACACGCTGGAAGGCGCGGCAGCGTCGCGGCGTAG